>JASMKJ010000482.1 GCA_030749275.1 Acidimicrobiales bacterium | reverse complement strand
GATCGCTTGCACCAACCGGTCCACAATCGAAGTCGCGGCCCGCAATGGTTTAGGCGCCCTGGCCTTTAGTTTCGTCGACCCCGATGAGGCACAGACTTGGGCCGACATCTATTACGACATCATCAGAAGCGATGAGTGTGTCCCTATTGGTCACACAGTTAACGCGAATTTGGCAATGGTTGCGGGTTTCAGCCTTCATAAGGACGCCGATGAGGCAATGCGTCGCGGTATTGACGGATTCCAATTCTTTCGTTACGCGGTTAACGCGTTAGTCGCTAACGAGACACGACCAGGTCGCAGCAACTTGTGGGGTGAGTACGAAGAACTTCGCGGCCCAGAGTTACCGACCATTGGTGCACCGGGCATCGGAACCCCAGATGACTACACGGCCTTAGTCAAAGAATTTGAGTCAGCTGGCGTCGATCAGGTGATCTTTTTACAGCAGGGAGGCAAAAACCAACATCAACATATTTGTGAAAGCCTCGAACTATTTGGTGAAGAAGTACTCCCCCACTTCGCTCCTTATCGGGATGAACGAGTCGCTCAAAAAGAACTCGAGCTGGCGCCATTCATCGAAGCTGCTCTGGAAAGAAAACAGTGGATGGCCCCTCTAGACGATGACGAGATCCCTATAGTTCCACCCTCTCAGGCTCGAGAGTCGTTCTACGTAAAGTCGTAAGGCTTAGTTAGCGTCCAACATTCTCGCCAAGAAGCCGTTGATGTCAGATCGCGCTTGTTTAGCGACGGCGGTTCCAGCCGCAAAACCGTCAAATCCGTGTGGAGCTCCCGGGTAAACGTGAAGTTCAACCGGAACGCCGGCGTGGTTAAGTCTTTTCGCATAATCAATGTCTTCATCAGCGAATCCATCCAGACTCCCGGTCATGATGAAGGTCGGTGGTAAGCCACGCAGGTCCCCTTCTCTCGTCGGCGCGGCGTGACTAGGAACCTCATCCGTTTCGAACAAAGTTCCCAAATAAGAGTTCCAACCAAAGTGATTGGATTCGGGGTCCCACACAGGGACGTTCCAACTCGCGGTGATGGTCTCACGGGTATCGTCAATCATCGGGTAAATCAGAAGCTGATAGTCAACTTCAAACTCACCACGGTCTCGGACAAGTAGTGCTAAGGCGGCTGCCATTCCGCCCCCGGCACTTGGTCCGCCAATTCCGATCCTCTCGACGTCAACACCGATTGACTCGCCATTTTCCTTTAGCCACTTGAGCCCGGTGTAAGAGTCTTCTAAGCCTGCCGGGTAAGGGTGTTCCGGTCCTAGACGATATTGGACGGCCGCTCCGACTAAACCGAACCTTTGACACCACCTATCGAACCGCTCGTCATCTTGTTCGGGGCTTCCCAGCACATAGCCCCCTCCATGAGTCCAATACAGCGCCGGAGACAATTCAGTGGAACTCTTGTTGCGATGAACCCGCACCCTGACCTCATTGTCGTCGACTCCGGGTACGAAATGGTCAACTCGTTCGACCTGGTCAGAAAGTTCAACTTCGTCGTTACGTAGCAGACGCGAAGTTCGGGCACTTTCAAGGGTTTTAGCGTTGACTGTTCCCAAAGTTGGTTGAGATTCTAAAAATGCTCGTACTTCAGGGTCGTAGTAGGGCTGTGAAGTCATGCCTTGCACCGTAGAACAAGCCAGCTAGGTAACGCTCAATTAAGCGAAAGCTTCGTACACAATATTGGATGGTGTCTCCGAGATTCGATTGAACTGGCCGTAGCCTGCCTCTTCGAAAACGGCGCTCATCCCTGGTTCTCCGGCTTGGGCTCCCATTCCACGCCCTACGTCTTGTGACAACGAACAGGGAGTGCAAAAGAAGCTTGAGAATCCGTAAAACGCGCCACCGAGACCTGCATGGTTTTCTGCCCTCGTGTCGAACGCGAAAGGTTCAATGAGCATCACTGACCCGTTGTCACTCAACTGAGATTTGGCGTGCTGGGCAATCCCTACCGGGTCTCCCATGTCATGCATACAGTCAAAGAAGCAGATCAAGTCGTAAGCACCTTCGTAATCGGTGG
>JASMKJ010000481.1 GCA_030749275.1 Acidimicrobiales bacterium | reverse complement strand
AGGACGGAATTCTGTATAGACGGCCCCCACGGAATTGACCTAACTTCTCGATATGACCAGTTCAAGCATGCCTAATGGTGTCGTCCAATTCAGCCAGGAAGATGGTGTCGCGACGATCACTTTGAACCGCCCTGAATCGCTCAACTCAATGAACGACGAGCTGATGCAAGATGTGAGCAGCGCGCTTGGGGTTGTGCAAGAAGATGAGTCGGTTCGCGTTACCGTGATCACAGGGGAGGGCCGCGGTTTTTGTTCGGGCGCTGACCTCAACAACGCCGCTGAGGAGACCGAAGAAACTGACTCGAATGATTCGACAGCATCAATGGGAGATTTCTTCAATCCGGCTTTGGCGGCTCTTCATAACTGTCCGGTACCGACAGTAGCCAGAGTTAATGGTGTTGCAGCCGGCGGGGGGATGGGCCTCGCGTTGGCGTGCGATATCACCATCGCCGTCAAGTCGTCGTTTTTTGTGGCAACCTTTGGCCCCCGTCTCGGGATAGTGCCCGACCTTGGGTCGACGTGGAGTCTTCCGAGACGTGCGGGAAGGTCGAGAGCCATGGCTATGGCGATGCTCGGGGATCGCATTTCGGCGGAACAAGCGGCCGAGTGGGGCCTGATTTGGAAATGTGTGGAGGATGATCAACTGGACGCGGAGGTGACCGCGGCGACTGACGTTTTGAAACGTACAAGCCCAGATGCGATGGTCCGTATCCGTCAATCCATCGACGGCGCCTCTACATCGGGTTTTGTCGATCAGCTAGCAGTTGAGATGGAGCATCAATCGGTCCTGATTCCTCGCAACATGGCAGAAGGAGCACAGGCGTTCCTGGAAAAGCGTGACCCGAAATTCGATGGGCGCCGGAACTAGATTTGAGAGCTTTTGTGCAGTTTCGTTACCTTCGGTTTGTGTTGACCCCGTTTGATTGGCGAGACTGAAGACATGTCTGATACTGCTACGTCTGGAAACCAACAAGAAGAAGCCCGCGTAATGGGCGCCATTGACGAGTTGTTGGCCGACAATGACCCCAAGGAAATGGACTACGAAGAGTTCCGCGGTGCCCAGTTCGACCATGGCTTAGCATGGGTTTACTTCGATGAGGGCTACGGTGGTCTTGGGGTGACCCCGACTCTGCAAAAGCAGGTGGAAGTTAGGCTGCGCGAAGCTGGCGCTTCACCAATGAAACCCGCCATGTTCTTCATGCATCTGGCCGGACCCACCATTCATACTCACGGAAGCGACGACTCGAAGAAACGGTTCCTTCGTCCGATGTTCACCGGCGAGGAACGTTGGTGTCAGCTATTTAGTGAACCCGGAGCCGGAAGTGATTTCGCGGGATTGGCCACGCGGGCCATTGAAGACGGCGAGTCATGGATCGTCAACGGTCAAAAAGTTTGGAACACCTTGGCCCATCTAGGTGATTGGGGGATGCTGGTCACCAGAACTGACCCTGACATGCCCAAGCACAGAGGCATGACCTACTTCGCGGTGGACATGAAAAGCCCAGGCGTCGACGTCCAACCTTTGCGGCAAATCACCGGTGAAGCAGAATTCAACGAAGTATTTCTCACCGATGTTCAGATACCTGATTCGAACCGCATAGGCGATGTAGGTGATGGTTGGCGAGTGTCATTGACGACGTTGATGAACGAACGTAATGCGATTGGGGCTGGTAGCGGGGGCGGTCCCCCCAAAGCGGGCTCTGGGCCTGTCTCCATCTTGACGAAAATGTGGAAAGACACCCCGGATGATCTTCGTAACAGTGTCACCCGTGATCGAATGATGAAGCTCTACGTTCGTTCTGAAGCACAACGCTTGACCAATATTCGGGCTGGTCAGAATCGTAGAAAAGGAAACCCCGGCCCGGAGATGTCCATAGCAAAGCTCGCATTCGCGG
>JASMKJ010000480.1 GCA_030749275.1 Acidimicrobiales bacterium | reverse complement strand
GGGACCTTTCGGGCTTCCTGAAAGATGTTCACTGAAGCACAAAGCCACCTTCCATGATTCCGGGAGGTCTGATGTTTCATAGTCAGAGAGCTGATTAACCATTTTCTCGGTGAGTCCGGCGCGCATCAACGATGCACTCTTAACCATGCTTCAGTGGAAACACTCGTTGACGTTTGCCATACGGATGCGACACAGCTCAATCATCTGCCGATCGAGACCGGAATCTCCCCCGTACATGAGTCCGACCCAACTCAAAAACATGTCCAGGGTGAGTCCGTCGTTCGCCAAAGTTCGAAACAAGTTGTCGTCTTTGTAGGCCTTCGCGTACCACGTGTCCAACCTTGTTTGCTGATCTTCAGTCAGCTCGTCGATTTTCGGTAGGTGTCCGAGTTGGTTTGCCACTTTGCGCTCCGAAAGGTAGGTCCTGCCGACTGTCGCCCTGCAATTCATTAAGCCAAGTCACCAGGCTCCAGCTGTGTGGGCATCTTAGAAGGTGATCAGCCGGCAGGCCGCGCCTGATCCACCTAATCTTTGTTGATAACGCTGAAGCTTAAGGAATGACTATGAAAGCCGCTGTTTTATGTGAACAACCAGGTGAGCTGGTGATTGAAGATCTGACCGTTGATGCTCCGGGGCCTCAAGAGGTACTCATACAGACTGTTGGTGCCGGTCTTTGTCACTCCGATTTACATTTCATGGAAGGGCTATTTCGTACGAAAGTGCCGGCAGTGATGGGGCATGAGTCGGCGGGGATCGTGCAGGCAGTCGGTGCCGACGTCACATATGTGGAACCAGGGGATCACGTTGTGGCGTGCCTTTCTATCTTTTGCGGGCAATGCCGACAATGTCTGTCCGGGAATCCGCATCGCTGCACCAACGGTCGCGCTACCTCGCGTAATCGTGACGATGCGCCCCGACTCCAACGTACCGACGGTACGCCAGTTGACCAGATGGCGCGCCTGGGGGGCTTTGCGGAGGAAATGCTCGTACATCAGAACGGGGTCGTGAAAGTCACAACCGACGTTCCGCTAGAGAAAGCTTGCCTTATTGGTTGTGGCGTCACCACTGGGTTCGGTGCTGCGGTGCGCACAGCATCTGTTCCGGTGGGAGCCACGGTCTGCGTCATCGGTTGCGGTGGAATTGGCCTGTCAGCGATCCAAGGAGCCCGCGTGGCGGGAGCTGGACGAATCATTGCGGTTGACACCAACACGACGAAGTTAGAGACAGCACGACTGATGGGAGCGACCGACACAGTCAATGCTGCCGAGGTTGAGAACGTCGTCGATGCGGTTAGAGAAATGACTAAAGGCGGTGTCGAATACAGCTTCGAAGCCATCGGCCTTAAGGCGACTGCCGAGCAAGCTTTTGAAATGCTTGAGATGGGCGGAACAGCAACTGTGATTGGCATGGTGCCCTCCTCCACGAAGTTGGAAATCAGAGGAATTGAGCTACTAAGCGAAAAGAAGCTTCAGGGCTCGATGATGGGCTCCAACCAATTTCGAACCGACATTCCTCAAATGATCGACCTGTACCTCAGTGGACGCCTGTTACTCGACGAGATGGTGTCAGCGACCATCGGCCTGGACGAAGTCAACGAAGGGTACGCCTGGATGAAGGAAGGTACTGTCGCTAGGACAGTTATTACTTTCTGACACTTGGCAGCCCTGCATAAAGGGACTTGAGATGACTGAAACTGGTCCCCAATCCGACTCAGGGTCATTCCATGAAGGCGACATGACAAGGCGGCACAACCGCGTAGCTCGGACCGGCGGCGTTCCGCTTGTACTTGCCCTGGTTGTCGCAGGTTTGGGGTTCATCGTAGGTGGCTGTGTTTGGGTCGTGGAATGTGCGGCTGGACAAACCATGTCAGGAATGCCGTCACCTGACTGGTGCAACCCATTTGATTAGTGACAAGTTATCCGAGTAACGCCTCGACGCTATCTGATGCCAATCCGGCCCTAGCAGCACTCGACCGCAGTTGGTCGATCGTTACAGGATCAACCTCGAAGCCTTCCGCCCGATCGAGCCGCGCGATTTGCTCTGGCTGACCCGGCACCAATATTTCGTCACAATCCGACCGGAGACGGGAGTCCAAGACAAAGTCTCTGAACAACTCAATCTCTTCGAAAAAGGTTTCGCCATCCCCTGTGGCACTCGGATCGATGATCACCGACAGCATGCTGTTGATGATGCGGCCGTCGCGAGCATTTTTGGGGTGGGCGGTTTCTCCTCCAAGCAGAGCAGCGCTTAGCAATTCACACATGATGGCAAGCCCAGAGCCCTTATGGTCTCCGAACGCGACAAGTGCTCCCCCCCTCTCCCCTGACGGACCGGTGTACCAGAACGCGTTCGGGTCGTCGGTAAGATTTCCGTTGACGTCGATGATGGTGTCGGGGGGTACTTTGACTCCTTTATTCGCGGCCACCCTGGCCTTTCCGCCGGCAATGATGCTGGTGGCCATGTCCAA
>JASMKJ010000479.1 GCA_030749275.1 Acidimicrobiales bacterium | reverse complement strand
GTTCGCGTTGGTGATCAGCACCAGTGCACCACCTCATCATTGGCTGCTGATCTCACGGTAGTGCCTGTCCTAGAAGCCGTCGGCAAAAGCGTCGATGACCTCGCGAACATTTCCCATCAAGGGGTACAAGATGGGGCAGGTCACTCCCGCATCGCAGTACTCGCGAACCTTCCTCCGACAATCCTCGGCTGTCCCCACTGCCATGATGTCATGCACGATCTCATCAGGAATTACTGTGCTCGCCCGCTCGTAATCTTCCTCGGTGGCGGGCCAACCCATTAGTTGCTTTGCCTTCCCGGCAATCTCTTCACTCACCCCACTCGCCTTCATGATGTGGGGTTCTGTCGCAAAGTAATAGGCTGCCAGTTTTTTTCCTTCATGGAGGGCAGCGGCCGGGTCGGTGTCCGACAACGAGACCACGATCAACTCCGGAAGGTCAATCTCGTTAATGTTCTTGCCAGCTCTTTTCGCGCCTCTCTCAACAAGGCCGATGGCACTACGAATGTAGTCAACTGAAACACCGTAGTTAAGACAAACTCCGTCACAGATCTCTCCAGCGAGTTCCAGCATCATTGGGCCGGTAGCACCAAGGTAGATCGGAATATCTCGTGCTGACCTGTCACCCCAGACCACATCAAGGCTCACTTGATCTAGATGGACGAACTCGCCCTCGTAGGTAATCTCTTCCATGGTCAGCAGTGCCCTAATGGCTTCAATGTTTTCACGCATCGCGACTAGCGGACTGTGGAGGTCGACGCCGACTCGACCTGCGATTGGTTCCCACCATGCCCCCAGGCCGAGCATCACTCTCCCCCGTCCGTTGACCTTGCCACCCAACTCCCACATCGTGCTAAAGCTGGCTGCAATAACAGCGGGATTTCGAGTCCATATGGGCAACACACCCGACGCGACACTGATTCGACGAGTGTGAGTCAAGAAAGCACTCATCGCAACCACACAGTCACGAGCCAAGCGATTATCACCCTGCCAGATCTCGCTGAAGCCTCGCTCTTCCATGTACAGGGCCAACTCAAGTTCTTCTCGCAGGTCGATCTTGTCCTGCATGTAGATCGCCATTCGTTGACTCATCGAATATTCCTTCGGTGTTGTCGCGAAATCACTGGGCATCTAGGTGGTTGACCGCTGGGAGTGGGGGGTCACCCTCAGGCCTTTGCCGTAACTTCCTCGCTGGTAGCTTTGTGCCTGCGGGGATACCACTCTGTATGAGAATCTGCAGAGTCATCGTTGTTTCTCGAGCAGTCGAACTCCGTAATCGTGGCTGTCGCGTTCGCGCTTCACTCGCTTCCATGCGCCATTGAAGTCCAACCCCATTTCTGTGAGCGCGTCACCAACACTGTTGAAGTGGTCTAGCCACTCATCACCGGGTTCAAGGGTGTCCTCGTCGTACAAGTCGGGAAATGACTTCCCAAGGTTGGGTTCATCGAGCCGATCCTCGTAATGCGACAAACACTCAAGAACCAGTTCATTTACGTTTTCGCGAGTGAGCCCAAGAGCGGCGTGAGCAGCTTGTGCTTGAAAACGCGCCTCAAGCCCGGTTGTCTGATCAAGCGTTGCCCCGCCGGCAACTCCCATTCCATGCTGGTGCGTGCCACATACGGTGCCAATCATCGCTCCCGCCGCAACTTCCCAAAGCAGATCCGGTGTGCCAGTTCCTGAAACACAGTAGATGTCGTTCACAACGATCATCGGGGTGTTGCGGGCGAGAGCCTGGCCCGCCATGGCCTGGATCCACAGTCCCATCCGGTCAGTGTTGTTAATCCTCATTAGGTGCATGTGGCCCATGAAGTGATACGAGGGATGGTAGAGGACTGCACCGAGAATATGTTCCGCCACCGTGAGGAGAGCGGTTCCTTCAGCTCCACCACCTATGCCACCAATGAGCGGGGTCAATAGATCGACGATATGCATTTCGACCGCCTGCATGTAGGCGACGCGCGACAACTGGTCATAGTCGGTTTTCATCTCTACCATCTGTGCTACCAACAAGCCATCCGAGGGACGGAGCGCTCCCGCTGGATCGAAGGCAGCCATCTTGCCTTGAGCGGTAAGGGGAGTGGCGTTGTCTTGAATGTGCATTCCGGGTCGCCCTGCCTTGCGTATCGCCTCGCGAGCTTCGACCGAGTCACGTCTGGTTCCCAAGATCTCTGTGGGTGATCCCGGCACGATTGGATGACCCATGTACGACGCTACGGATCCGGCGCCAAGACAGTCGACTAAGGGTTCTTGAGCACAACTTTGGAGTATGAGCTTGTGATACCG
>JASMKJ010000478.1 GCA_030749275.1 Acidimicrobiales bacterium | reverse complement strand
TGGATAAATGGATGTTCGTAGATCCTCTCCCACATCTCTTTCGTTTGTTCGTACATGTGTTGTGTCCAACTCATAGTTCCTCCCTGGGGTTACGAATTCTCAGTAGCTCTCAAGTTCCTGTGACCGGTTCTGGAATGCGGTACACCCGCTCGGTGTTTCCCCCGAGAACCATGCTGATCTCTTCATCGCTCAGCCGATAGCCGAGCTGCTTGGCCCACTCGGGCAAGAGACGGATCACATCCACCCACTGCCGCAAACTCATCGACACTTCCACGTTAGTCATGTCGCTACCGAACAGCAGCCGATCGATTCCTATGCGATCTCTGATCCAAACGAACGTTCGGACAAGATCGTCAACACTGGCCCAATGCTGCCAAAGGCTGATCTCAATATGAACGTTTGTCTTGTACACCGCCACGCTCATCGCTTCCTTAGCCCATGTCTCAAAACGACCCCCGTGGCCAAGGACGAAGCGCACCTCAGGAAAATCAGCTGCAGCGGAATCCACGTAGATGGGGTGGCCATACTTACTCTTGAGCGCACCCCCGGAATGCCCCTGATGTAGGAGCACAGGAACGTCATATTCGCGACAGATCTCGTACAACGGATACACAACTTCATCGTCAGGGTAGAAGCCGGTCGTCGGGTATAACTTCAATCCAAGAAAACCCCATTCGGTAAGAGCTCTTTCGAGAAGCGTTGCTGCATACGGGCGTCTCGGGTCCACACCACAAAACGAATACAACCGCCCTGGCCATAGCTGGGTTAGTTCGTAATACCCCTTGTTCTTGTCCTCGATTGGGATCGCTCCAACATCGCCGTGAACCAGTCCCCGGTCCATCGGCATCGCGACCGAGACGTCGACACCGGCTTCATCCATGCGGGCGATCGTTTTGGAACCATCCGGATCCCACGCTTCAGCCACCGCATCGTAGTAACGCTTCTCTGCAGCATCGCGGTCCATGTCAAACCAACGAACCTGGTTGATCCAAGACGTTGGTCTTGCCTTTTGCCGGATGGGGTTCCACGATGGGTCACGAAAGACGTGCATATGCGCATCGACGACACGGGACATGGCTTCCTCCTCTACCCTGACCTGCGCCTGCGGTAGCCGTCCATTGAGGGAACCGCCGCAAGAAGGCGTTTGGTGTAGTCGTGTTCGGGGTCTTCGAATACCTGCTCCGTAGGTCCTCTCTCGACGATCTTCCCGTTGAACATGACAAGGACCCGCTGACTTAACTGTCGGACTACACCGAGGTCATGGCTGATCAGGACGTAAGACATTCCTAACTCTCGCTGCAGATCGATAAGCAACTGCATCACCTGGCCTCTAACCGACACATCGAGCGACGAGGTAGGTTCGTCGAGGAACACGAGCTTGGGGTGCGTAGCAATCGCCCGGCCAACCCCGACACGTTGCCGCTGTCCGCCACTGAGCTGACCAGAGTAACGGTCCAGATGGTGCCGACCTAGGCCCACCATGGTCATGATCTCCTCAGCCCTGGTATGCCGTTCAAGCTCGCTCATGCCCAAATGGAGTTTCATCGGTTCCGTCACAATCTGCATGACTGACATTCGAGGGTTGAGCGAGGAATTTGGATCTTGGAACACCATCTGCATCTTGCGGTAAAGACGCCTGACCTCACCACTCGGGCACTGGTCGACCCTTTCACCATCGAAGGTAACCTCGCCACTGGTTGGCTCTACAAGCCGGAGAATGCAGCGAGCGGTGGTTGTCTTGCCTGAGCCACTCTCGCCAACGAGTCCAACGCTCTCTCCTGGCCCCACCTCGAAATCAATGCTGTCAACTGCAACCGTGGTGGCCTTTTTGGGCCAGAACCCGGCTTCAAAATGTTTGACGAGACCTCGGACACTGAGTAAAGCACCGTTGTTATTCAACCGCTGCTCCCTCCGTCATCCGGGGACAATTATGTGTTGAGAGGGCCTGGTGTGGTCACTAGGCGTTGGGCGAAATGACACATAGAAATATGTCGCTCAGCGATTTGAACCAACCCCGGAGTCTCGTCACATGCAACTTCTTTATCAGGGCAGCGCGGTTTGAAGTAGCAGCCGTCCGGAAGTGCCCGGAGGTCCGGGGGCGCCCCGGTGATGCTGTAGAGGTCACCGACTCCACCTTCGACGCTCTCGGTCGACCGAAGCAATTCGCGGGTGTATGGGTTGGCCGTCCTCTCGAACACGTCTTCGATCGGCCCGAACTCCATGACTCGGCCCGCGTACATCACTGCCACGTTATCACATAGTTCCCCAACGACTCCGAGGTCATGCGTGATCAACAGCACCGTGATACCAAGTTCGATAACGAGGTCGCGCAACATGATGATGATTTCTTCCTGAACTGTGACGTCCAACCCTGTGGTCGGTTCGTCGAGAATGAGTAGCTCAGGCGGGTAGATCACAGACATTGCGATCATCACTCGCTGCGCCATGCCTCCGCTTAATTCATGGGCGTACTGACCGATCGTGTGTTCAGGATCAGAAATCTGGACTCGATCGAGGACTTGGAGAGCCTTTGCTCTTGCCTCCTTCTTGGTAGCACCCGTATGGGTGCGATACACCCGACCCAACTGCTCGCCAACAGTGAATACCGGGTTTAGTGCCGCTTTGGGATCCTGGAAGGAGACACTGACCTTCTTGCCACGGAACGATCCCATCTTCTCCTCGCCCCACGTCAGCAGGTTGTCGCCCCTGAACCTGACTTCACCACCGGTGAAACGAAAGTTTTCTGGCATCAAACGCGAGATTGTCAGAGAAGCCACGGTCTTTCCCGATCCCGTCTCACCGACTAGTCCTGTAACCTTGCCCTTCTCAATGCCGAGATTAACACCGTTGAGTGCAAATACGTCACCTCCGATCGTCTCGAAATAGCCACCCAACGCCTCAAACTCGACA
>JASMKJ010000477.1 GCA_030749275.1 Acidimicrobiales bacterium | reverse complement strand
AAAAATCCTGATTAATCACTTGGCATCGACTGACCAGCGGTTAGAACGCGGCATCAGTTACGTAGATTTACGGCCAGATCGAGTAGCTATGCAAGACGCCACTGCCCAGATGGCATGGCTGCAATTTATGACAGCCGGACTTGACGAGGTTGCGGTACCGACCACCACCCATTGTGACCACCTCATTCAAGCCCGCGATGACGGCAAGACTGACCTGCTAGCTGCCAGTGAAAACAACGAAGAGGTCTATGACTTTCTTCAAAGCGTCTGCGCAAAATATGGGGCAGGGTTTTGGAAGCCGGGAAGCGGAATTATTCACCAAGTCGTGCTTGAACAGTACGCTTTCCCTGGCGGGATGATGATCGGAACCGACAGTCACACTCCCAACGCCGGTGGCCTGGGAATGATTGCTGTCGGGGTGGGCGGAGCGGACGCCGTCGACGTAATGACCGGTTTCGCTTGGAACGTTCGCTGGCCCAAAGCAATCGGGGTTCATTTAACAGGAGAGTTGTCAGGCTGGAGCGCACCCAAAGACATCATTTTGAAGGTAGCCGAGGTGTTGACCGTCAAAGGTGGAACCGGAGCGATAGTCGAATATTTCGGACCGGGAGCAGAATCGTTGAGCTGCACTGGAAAGGCAACCATATGCAACATGGGTGCCGAGATCGGAGCTACCACTTCACTCTTCGGTTATGACGAAGCCATGAGCCGATACTTGAAATCAACTGACCGCGAAGAGGTCGCCGATGCAGCAGACAAGGTGGCACACCACCTTCGAGTAGACGACCAAGTGATCGCCAATCCGTCCGATTTCTACGACGAGGTCATAGAAATCGACCTTTCCTCGCTTGCTCCTCACATCAACGGCCCACACACACCCGATTTGGCTCGAGAAGTCAGCGAGTTGGGTGCAGAGGCAGAAGCAAATGGTTGGCCATCAAGTATCAGTGCCGCATTGATTGGTTCATGCACAAACTCCAGCTACGAGGACATCACTCGAGCAGCAAGCATTGCTAGGGAAGCAGCATCCAAAGGGCTGACCGCCAAATCGAAACTTCTAATCACCCCCGGTTCAGAACAAGTCAGAGCGACAATTGAACGAGACGGACTCTTGGCAGACTTCGAGGCCCTGGGGGCTACCGTCCTTGCCAACGCCTGTGGGCCGTGCATTGGTCAATGGGATCGTAGCGGTGAGGATGGTCACGTTGCCGGCGAGCCGAACGTCATCGTTACTTCCTACAACCGCAACTTCCCAAAGAGGAACGATGGTGACGCAGCGACATTAGCTTTTGTAACTTCACCCGAAACGGTCATGGCGTTGGCTCTAGCAGGAACAGTGGACTTCGATCCATTGACTGACACGTTGACCAACAGCCAAGGGGCAGAAGTTTCGCTTTCTGTGCCTATTGGGATTGAGCTCCCACCGGAGGGATTTGACCCGGGTCAGGACACCTTCGTTGCTCCACCTTCAGATGGGTCACAGGTGCAGGTCAAAGTCGACCCTTCCTCCGAAAGACTTCAACTGTTGGAACCATTTCCGGCTTGGGATGGTTCAGATTACGAGGACCTTCCAGTTTTGGTGAAAGCCCAAGGAAAATTCACGACCGATCACATTTCCATGGCAGGGCCGTGGCTCAAATACCGCGGTCATTTGGAAAACATCTCCGGCAACCTATATCTGGGTGCAGTCAACGCGTTCGATGGATACGACGTTGGCCACGGAAAGAATCAGCTCACCGGCGAAACCCAAACTTTTCCGGATATAGCGCGTTCCTATCACGAGGCGGCCCAAGGTTGGGTAGTCATTGGAGACGAAAACATGGGCGAAGGTTCGAGCCGCGAGCACGCCGCCATGGAGCCACGATTCCGTGGTGGCTTAGTCGCTATCGCCCGTTCATTCGCGAGAATTCATGAAACGAACCTGAAGAAGCAGGGCATGCTCCCTCTCACCTTTGCGGATCCAGAAGATTACAACCGGGTTGGGGAAGACGACCGCATCACGGTGCGTTCTCTAAACGACCTCGCTCCAGGCCAACCAGTTTCTGTTGAGGTGCGTTCATCTGACGGTGAAACATGGTCGTTCTCAACCAATCACTCCTTTAGCCCCGAACAGATCGAATGGTTCCGAGCCGGGTCGGCGTTGAACATCATCAAGGCCTCGATCTAAGAATCTGAGCCTTCAAAATGAAGTCCGCTGGAGCCATCCGGCAGCGTATCGACCAGCAACTCCAACCCAGAAAATTGGGAAACCGGCCCGGGGGGCGGGCCGGTTTCAAGAGCCGTAAGGAGGAAGGGGTGCTCCGCCTCGGCTGACCGCTCAGGTGGGGGGCACCTTTTAGCGATCGAAATGTTGAGCGACTCGGGGGAAGCCGTTTATTCCCAACAAGAACTAACTTAGTTACCCGTGGGTCATTCATCAAGCCGAAGTAATAGATACTTTTGATCTATTTTATAGATCAAAATTGGATTTCGGGTACGCTCATGAAATGGAACTAAAACAACTCGATGCACTCGCAGCCGTAGCCGAGCACGGTCGCTTCTCCGCAGCCGCCCGAGCCTTAGATACCGTTCAATCCAACATTTCAACTCACATCGCGCGACTTGAAGACGATCTCGGCGCGATTCTGGTCGATCGAAGCGCTGGACAGTTGACACCCGAGGGTCAAGTCGTTCTAACAAGGGCACGCCGAATAAACACAGAGTTGGCTGCTCTCCGGGATGACGTCACATCCATGACTTCTCGGGTAACCGGCCAGGTCCGAATCGGGATTATCGGCACAACCGGCCGCTGGTTGCTGCCACCACTACTCGATGAACTCAGTCGAAGCTTCCCCGACGTCATGACAACCGTCATCGATTCCACCACCATGGCACTTGTTCCATTACTCGAACACGGCGACCTCGACCTGACCGTCATCAACACCCCACTCCACCACGACGAAATATTCACTAGCCCACTGTTTGATGAACAACTGGTCGTGATCGCCCCGGAAGGGCATCCTCTTGGTGTCAGCGGCGATAGACCCATTCATATCAGCGAACTTGAGGAACATGAGCTCCTGCTCAGCCCACCCGGATCCAACCTTCGGGTGCTAATTGACGACAAGGCACGCGACGAAAACGTGACACTCAGGACAGTGGCCGAGTTAGATGGCATTCGCCTAGCTGCAACACTTGCCTTTCAGGGCTACGCACCGGCA
>JASMKJ010000476.1 GCA_030749275.1 Acidimicrobiales bacterium | reverse complement strand
TCTCCTAACCGATACCGGCCCTGGGGGGTTCGGTCGGTTGTTCTTCAGCCACCGACAGGGCTCGAATCATGTGGGAATCGGCCAACGTGCGTGGCAGATGATCCTCACTGCATTATGTCGGTATCCGATGTGGAGGTTGTTGAGGCGGCCAATATGTTGTTGGCTAGAGACGGGTTGGTTACTAGTGGGCCGTGACAGTCGTACCGAGGTGCTTGCGTCCCAGATTGCTAGGCGCCTGGCCGCTCGGGCTTCAAGGGCCAGTCGCGACAATCTGGCTTTCGCTGAGGGGATCGCCCGTGCTGGCGAAGAGGTCAGCAGGGTTTTGGAAGCGGGAGGAACAGTATTTGCCGCTGGGAACGGAGGGAGTGCTACTCAGTCTCAGCATCTCACCTCGGAACTCGTCGGTCGGTTTCGCAGTGATCGGCGCGGCCTGCGCGCCATTTCCTTGACTGGCGAGCCGGCGGTGCTGACTGCGATAGGGAACGATTATGGCTTTGACCAAGTCTTTGCCCGCCAGATGGAAGCCCTTGCGGGGCCTGGTGACCTGTTCGTTGCGTTTTCAACGAGCGGTCGGTCAAGAAACCTATTGGTAGCGGCTGACCTAGCGCGAGAGCGCGGTCTTGTAGTGGTTGGCATGACAGCAGATGGCAGCGAACTCGGTGATCGCTGCCACGTTGTCGTAGATGCCCCTCCGGGAAGTACGGCCTCGATACAGGAGGATCACCTGGTGGCACTCCATCTGATTTGCGAGATCGTCGAGTCAGAGATATTTGGACGCAATTACGGGCCGGAAGAACTCTTCGGCTTAGTCAACTCCGGTGAAGCGCTGGAGCAACGGGAGCGCTGGCGAACCGAGGGACGAACCGTTGCTTGGACCAGCGGGTGCTTCGACCTCTTCCATCAGGGCCATCTCTTGGCAATTGAGTCGGCAGCAGCCGAGGCAGACGCTCTAATCGTCGGACTAAATTCCGATTCATCGGTGCGGCGAATCAAAGGGTACGACCGACCTCTGGTCCCAGAGATGGAACGAGCCCAGATCCTGAGTTCGATGCGCATGGTTGACCTTGTTGTTCTCATTGACGATGACGAACCTTCGGAAGTACTTCAGCGATTACAGCCTGACGTGTATTGCAAGGGCAGCGATTATGAGGACGGGGCGAAGCCCATGCCAGAGAAATCCGTTGTTGAGGCCTACGGGGGCCGCGTGGTCTTCTCTCCGCTGGTGCCTGGGATTTCCACATCGTCTAGAGCCCGTCAAATCGCTCTGTCTAGAAGTAACAAGAAGACTTGATTCATAAAGCGGTATTCCTAGATCGCGATGGCACCATCATCCGTGACGTTGGCTACTTAAGGAATCCTTCCGAAGTAACTCTGCTGCCGGGCTCCTCTGAGGCCCTCTCCAGGATGTCCGCAGCGGGCTATATGTTGATCTTGGTCAGCAACCAATCTGGCATAGGTCGAGGTTTGATCACTCAGGATCAGGCGGACCGCGTCCATCGCCGTTTCGAAGATCTTCTCG
>JASMKJ010000475.1 GCA_030749275.1 Acidimicrobiales bacterium | reverse complement strand
TTCGTGACCCGTAAAGGAGTGGTGAAAAAGACCACCTTTACTGAATACGACAAGAATCGGACCAATGGTCTCATAGCAATCAATCTTCGCGAAGGGGATGAGCTTGTTCGGGTCATCCAAGTTCGTGAAACCGACGACGTTGTATTGGTGAGCAGCGGAGGTCAAGCCATTCGCTTCGCAGGTAACCAAGTGCGCCCCATGGGGCGAAGCGCCGCCGGGGTAAGGGGAATGAAACTTCGCGGGGACGACGTGGTGGTAGCGGCGGCAGCGACTTCACAAGGTGATGAACGTCACCTATTGACTGTTACAGAAGGTGGGTACGGGAAAAGGACTCCAATAGAGGCATACCCAAGAAAAGGTCGAGGGACGATGGGAGTCAAAGGCATCAAACTTACCGAAGCCAGGGGAGCGGCCGTGATTGGCGCCCGTATGGTGGACTTAGACGACGAAGTCATCATGGTTTCGTCAGGAGGTGTCTTGATCAGAACCGCAGTCTCAGAGATAGCGGAACAGCGTCGGGATGCGACAGGGGTCAAGGTCATGAACGTTGGTGAAGAAGAAACAGTGGCGGCGTTGTCTCCGGTCACTTTGGACCTTGACGAAATGGTTGAAGCCGAAGCTGTGAACTGATGTCCGCGACCAGCTGACACAGGGTCTGCCGTACACTTCGAGGTGTGGCTGACCCTGATCAACCAGATGAAAAGTATCCTCTCACTGACGGGGTTGACGACGAGACGTTCGCGCGTGCGGTTGGTTTAGATAACGAAAACGAGGGCTCGCGCTCACATCGGAGACGCAAAATAACTGGATTGTCTAAACGATCTGATGGGAAAGAAGAACGCCGTCGCGCTAGGGAACGAACCGTGGTAAGACGTCCTCCTGCTGTTTCAAAGAGCCCTGAGCAAACCGAACCACCACCGGTAGACGACGTCACCGGTGTCGTGCCGATAATCGAAACTGTCGAACCACCGATGATGGACGCGCCCACCATCGAGGCAGTGGAACCGCAACCTGCGTTGCCTGATGTGGCTCTGCCTACTGGCCGAATAGGAATTCCTGAAAACGATTTGGGGTGGCTCTCGCGACGCCGTGCTCGGGTCAAGAGAACTCGTCGAACGCTCCGTCACATTGACCCCTGGTCTGTCCTGAAAGTCTCCGTGTTGTTATACGCGTGTCTTTACGGAGCGACCGTATTGGCGGGCTATTTGCTGTGGGTGGCGGCAGTTCAATCAGGAATCATTACCAACATTGAGTCATTTATCGCCGAAGTTGGTTCTTATGAAGTGTGGGAGATCAATGGTGATGAGGTTTTCCGTCGGGCGACTGTCATCGGAGCAGTGCTTTTTGTTGCCGGTGTTGCACTAAATGTGGTGCTGACGATCATCTTTAACCTGATCAGTGACCTTGTCGGAGGAGTCCGAGTGACGCTATTAGAAGAAGACCAGCCACCGTCTGAAATGCAATGACGTTGGCTACACATAGTTAGCCCCGCTACCATCGGACACTCGTTCGGGGCTATAGCTCAGTTGGTTAGAGCGCACCCCTGATAAGGGTGAGGTCGCTGGTTCGACTCCAGCTAGCCCCACGTTTCGGACGATTCATCTCACGGGAGCCAGTGAGACAAATTTTAAGCGGAGGTAGTTGTGAAAACACTACGCCGAGCAATTCTGGCGATGGGGGTAGGAACCCTTGTCGCCGCGATTTTACGACTAAGAGGTTCAGGTGGTGTCCCGCCCCGCCAAGGGAAGTGGAGACAACTCACCGGACCGGATTTTCGCTGAAGTGCCAACAGTCGCCGTTATTGGTTGTGGGGTTGTTGGTAGACGCGTCGCGCGACAACTAACAGCTTCGGGATTGGTTGATCGTTTAATCCTTGGTGCTCGACGGCCTCAACGACTTCACGGCTTCGTGAGGCAGCTGATCGATATTGATGTCGATGTGATTGCGCCGGGTCCCCTTCCGGCAGCCGAAATTACGGTGTTGACTCAACCAAGCGGCGGACATGCGGAGCTCGCAGAAGAAGCCCTCGGCAATGGATCACACGTGGTGTCTATTTCAGATGCGGTGGGCGACGTCCAAGGCCTACTGGATCTCGACGCGGTAGCCACCAAAGCAGAGCGCGCTGTTATCGTCGGCGCAGCATTTTCTCCAGGTATGAGTTGTCTTCTGGCGCGACACTGTGGGCAGCGATTCGATCACGTAGAAGAAGTTCACGTTGCTCGAATGGGCACCGGCGGACCAGCATGTCAACGACAACTTCATCGAGCACGGACCAAAGATGCTGTCGAATGGCGCAACGGTGACTGGGTAAAGCGTTCCGGTGGGACCGGTAGAGAGTTGGTGTGGTTTCCTGATCCACTAGGAGCTAGAGATTGCTATAGGGCCAGGCTTCCCGAGCCGTTGCTACTGGCAGCAAGTTTCCCGGAGACCGATCGGATTACGGCCAAAGTGTCCGCAACCCGAAGAGATCGTTTCACGGCATGGCTTCCAATGCTTAGACGGCCTCATAACGATGGAGGGCCCGGAGCGATCCGTGTAGAAATTCGTGGTGTTCTCAACGGTGACCAAATAACCGATGTCATCGGAGCGATTGACTATCCATCCGCGGTAGCCGGGGCTCTGGCATCTATTTCTGCGGAATGGTTACTCCAAGAGGCATTACCGCATGGCGCGTGGAGTTTGGGAATGCTGGACGACCCTGTTCCTTGGCTTCAAGAACTAGAAATGCGGGGAATTACCGCAGCGGTTTACGAAGGAATTTCGGCAACGTAATGCTCCAATGGGCGCAGCGGTGTTGTTGGCCCGAGTCGCCTGACATCTCAGAATTAGCTGAACTGCTTATATCCTCGGCGTAGATGGAGACCATCATGTTTGCTGTGATCCCTAGCCCGTCTACGAATTCAATACAGGTAGGCGCCCTGGAGCTGAGAGCGTATGGTCTGATGATCGCGTTAGGTGCCTTATTGGCGGTGTGGATAAGCGGTCGCCGCTATGAAGCGTCGGGAGGTGATCCTTCCGTCGTTCATCGGATGGCTACATGGGCGATCCCTGCTGGAATCGTTGGGGCCCGGTTGTACCACGTAGCTACGGACTTCAACCGCTTTCGAGACAACTGGCTTGAAATTCCGCAATTATGGAAAGGAGGCCTCGGAATATGGGGAGCCGTGGCTGGAGGCGCGTTAGTTGCCTGGTGGTCAGTGCAACGTGACGGGGGCGACGTTCCAGCAGTTTTTGATGCCACCGCGGTAGGAATTCCTGTTGCCCAAGCAGTCGGAAGAGTTGGGAACTGGTTCAACCAAGAACTATTCGGTCGACCCACAGAGTTGCCTTGGGGTCTCGAGATAGATGTCCACAAACGCCCTTTGGGTTACCTCGACTCTGAAACCTTTCACCCGACTTTTCTCTATGAAGCAATTTGGAATCTCGGGGTAGCGGGCTTTGTCGCATTAGCGGTCCCCAGATTGTTCCCAAATCTGAAGAAGGGCTACAGCTGGGCTGTTTATGTGGCTGGTTACACAGTAGGGAGGCTCTGGATAGAACTACTTCGGATTGACAAGGCCACAGAATTGTTTGGTACGAGAGTCAATGTGTGGACGTCACTAGTTGTTTTGGTTGTTGCTGTGTTCGTCGTAATGAGAGGTCTTCGAAATGAACCTCCAAAGGTCATCGAAAACCACCCGAAAGTGTTCCACACTGAAGCAGGAGGCCCTGAAGGGGACCGATCAGCCTGACTCATAGGGATACCTTCCACAATGCGAATAGTTGTAAGTGGCCATGGAGTAGATGCCATCGATTCACCTCTGCGGTTACAAGTCGCCGATCCATTGAGATTTCTAGGGCATGAGGTCGTCGCCGTTGCGCCAACGAGGGCTGCGATCCAGTGGGGGCTTGATCGCTATTCCCCAGAGATACTTGCAGTGATCCCTTCCGCGGGGACCCCCGACAGATGTGAAATTCGCTCATTAACCGCGGCTGCGGGAACCGTGGCGGTCTGCGTGCACACAGGTCCGACCGAGCCGAACGGATCGACAGATCTCAGCGAATTGGCTGACGACCTTCGCGAGTACGACCTGGTAACAGTCCCGGATCGAGACACCTTCGAGCGATACTCCTCTTTGGGGACTTTTCGACTATCGGTAATTGAACCGGCGGTTCATCCGCCGGCATTAATGGACTTTGTCCCATCAAGTCGTGCAGGAGTGCTCCTGCTAGGGGACGCCGACCCCACCAATGTTGATGTCGTAGCCAGACTCGATCAACTTGACAATGTGATGATTATGGGAACTGGCTGGGTTGGGTTGCCACTCGATGTTGGGATTATTGAGCCTCTGCCACTGCCAGATCGGGCCTCTCTGTTTGCGGGAGTTAATCTTTTGGTCGAGTTAGAGACATCGCTTTCCCATCAGTCGGCGATTCGTCTTTCGCACTGGGAGCTGGGCCTTACGAGCAGTGTGTATGAGGCTGCAGTAGTGGGGACGCCTTCCCTGGTACAGGCTCGGCCCGCCGTGAAGCACGTTTTCACTCCCGGGGATGAAATTTTTGTGTATGAGTCAATGAACGACCTTCCGCACTTGGTTCCGTTACTCGTCGCTGACAAAAAAGAAGCACGTAAAGTCGGAGAGGGTGCTTGGTCACGGGTAACCGCCGAACATACATGGGCGCAGCGGTGGCGCTCCTTCTTAGAACCGTGGGTAATTGAGCCTGAAATTGATCGAAACGAAGAAGTTCAATACCGCAGTCAGACAAAATCGCTCAGCAAGGCAAGCTAGTTGTCGTTCAGTGTTCGTCTCGCGACTTCAGTAATTCGATAAACCTTTCGGGTGAAATGTTTCCGCCAGACAGAATCACTCCCACCCGAGTTCCGACAGGCCGTACTTGACCAGTCAACAGGGCAGCTAAAGCGCAGGCGCCGCTAGGTTCAACCACCTGCTTTTGGTAGCGAAACAACCAATCCATGGCATCGATGATCTGAGAGTCGTTTACTGTGACAACTTCCGCAACATGTTGTTGCATCACCTTGAAAGTGTGCTGTCCCGGAGACGTCGTCTGTTGTCCGTCTGCGATCGTGTCAGGTACTTCAATTTCAACGATTCGGCCTTGTTGAAGGGACAGTTGGACGTCGTTGCCGGACTCGGGTTCGACACCCACGACCCGACAATCAGGAAGTTCTTGGTGTGCTGCAAGAGCGCTACCGGAGATCAAACCGCCTCCCCCGACAGAAACGATCAACTGATCGAAAGACCCGGATTGTTCGAGAAACTCTTGAACGCACGTTGATTGGCCGGCGATTACATCAGGGTGGTCGAAAGGGGGGATAAGGGTGAGATCTCGTTGGTCACGAATTTCCGCAGCGACGGCTTCTCGACTTTGGGTGTAACGATCATAAAAAACGATCTCGGCCCCGTAACTCTCTGTAGCGGAACGTTTAGAAGCTGGGGCATCGTGGGGCATAACAATTACTGCCGGGACCTCGAACAACTGGGCGGCCCGAGCCACAGCTTGTGCATGGTTGCCGGACGAGAATGAAACGATTCCTCTCCCACGCACGGGTTCGGGAAGTGCCGCAATAGCGTTGAAAGCTCCCCGGAATTTGAATGCGCCTGTTTTTTGGAGATGTTCGGCCTTCAAATGCACTTCGACTCCGAGTCGTTCGTCAAGGAGTCGCGATCTCAATACCGGTGTCTGGGTGGCGACGCCACGAAGCCGGGCCATTGCTGCGTCGAGATCAATTTCAGGGAACACGTGGTTCTCAGGGTAGAGGCTTCATGCAAAACAATCGAAGAGCTCCTGAATTGCGTGCATTTGACCGCCGCTAGTACTCGACGGCACCAAAATAGGTGTCTTGCACCCTTGGTCCACCCACTCTTCAACACCTTCTCGAACTTCATCTTGAGATCCGTAAAGTGTCGCGTTTGATAACCAGGCGTCCGTCATACAAGTCGAAACGCGGTCACGGTCTCCCTCTTCGAGAGCCGCTTCAATCCCTTCCATTTCTTCTACGTAGCCTGCTTGTTTCCAGTAGTTGCGATAATTGGGAAGGGCGACATATCCCTGAAGGGTTTTCCTATTTCTGGCGGCTCCCGCTTCTCTGTCGGGGTCGATAACGGTGGGGATCATGTTTCCGATGAAAAAGTCGCTGTCCTGAACATCTTCAGGTATGTCGGCAACAGAGTTGTTGAAATCGTTTCGGCTTGCGTTGGCCCACACTGCTCCTGCGCTGATTTCTACTGATAAGTCCACCATTTTTCTCCGAAGAGTAGCCAACACAATTGGAGGGAGCTCACCCTGGCGAGAAGCGGCCTGTTCCATTGCAGCTACATAATCGCGGATATCGGCAAGTGGTTTACCTGGTGTAATCCCTAGACGTTGGTGGACAGGTCCGTGGGTGACGCCGATCCCCAATCGAAAGCGCCCGTTGCTGATTTCATGAATGAACGCCGCGGTAGCCGCCAAATCCTCAGGGTTACGGAAATAGATGGGTTGGACTGAGGTACCGAAAATAATTTCATTGGTCACAGAACCAATGGCCTGGCAAAGAGCAACGCAGTCACCCATCGATGGACAAAAAATACCAGTGAAGCCTCGACGCTCAATCTCAGCAGCTACCTCGAGAGTTTGTTGGCGACGGCCAGTTACTGCGGCTAAAGAAATCGCAGGCATAGTCATTGGGGTTCCTCCTCAAAGGAATTATGGATTCACATAGAAAGTTCTTCCCTTGATCATGCCCGCAAATTCATTTGTTTGCTTAACTCGCGGTCCAGCATTCCTTCGGTACCCTCAGGTATTCGTTGGGGCTGTAGCTCAGTTGGCTAGAGCACCTGCTTTGCAAGCAGGGGGTCGTCGGTTCGAGTCCGATCAGCTCCACAAATAAAACCCCTGGAAACAGGCTTTAACCACAACCCTCTAACGAGACAGGGGGTTGTGTTTTTGGTTTAGGGGCACCCCCTATCGCTACCACGCTCTGGTACTTAGTTAACTAAGTACGTCTTACTGATTCGGCAGGTCAATTCCGTGGAATTCCACGGAAATGAATAAAATAGGATCTTGCCGGCCTTTCATCCGTGTAGATCTACACGGATGAGTCGGGTCGTGGCAGAGCTTTCTTGGGGATATTTCGTGGAATTCCACGACATGTGATCTTGGCTGAACTCGTTACTAAATTAGTAACGAGCAAGCAGTTGTGTGCTCTATGTGTTGGCTGGTGGAATTCCGCCAGAACAAGTGAAAACCAGGTCGTGTCCCGACCTTTGGTGGCAGCTTCGGGCCGGTCGCGACACTGTTACCTGGCTTTGCCGTTCGGTTATAGTGTTCAGCTGTCCCAGTGGTGTTCTCGGATGACGGGAAGTTCCCGAGCGAGAGACGGGGCATTGGGAGAGACCATATGGAAGCCAAAGAACGAGTCAAGGCATGCGGCGAGATGCTCGCTGAGTTAGTCCAGGGGACAGAACGCGACCAGTTTGATCTTCCGACGCCCTGCAGTGAGTGGAAGGTTGTGGACCTCCTCGGTCACGTCACGACGGGAGCACACCTCTTCGCTGCATCCATCAAGGGGGAGGAGTTTGAAATCGGCAATCCGACTGATCTGGTTGGCGACGACCATGCCGCCTCATTCCGTGCCGCGATCGACTCCTTTGGGTCAGCTGTCGACGAAGCAGACGACTTCGATGTGTTGATCCCTATGCCATTTGGCGAACTCCCACTCTCGGTGTTGCTCGAAGTCCTTGGTTTCGACGTGCTACTCCACTGCTGGGATCTGGCCCGGGCCACCAGCCAGAACTTTGATCCCCCAACCGAGATCCTTGACGCAGGTGCGGCCTTCGCCCATGGGTTCGTCAACGACGACCTACGTGAATCGGGCGCTTTCAGTCCTGAAGTTTCGGTTGGAGATGACCTTCCGGCAATCGACCGACTGGCGGCCTTCTGCGGTCGAACTCCCTGAGCGATAGAGGGAGACCTGTAGCGGATCAAGAGACTCGCAGCCCGGACCGATTCCATTGGCGACCTCTAGTCCTATCCTGAAGAGATGTTGGAAATCAAAATAGTTGCCGATGCTGAGTCGACACAGAACGATGCTTCTCTCCGCTAGCGACTCTGCGGCGTGGGATCGCGATGGGTTCTTTCTCTTAAGAGGGTTTTCGTCGTCCGAAACCTGCGAGGCTATGTTGCGGCGGGCGGTTGACTTGGCGCGAGAAGCGGACGGTAGCGGTGTAGCTGGCACAGCCATTGTGCACCCGGAACGGAATTTAGAGGGATCAGCAGGCCCAGAGACTCAAGCCGAGGAACGCGTGTCGAAGGTCTTCAAGATCCACCGAGATTCCGTATTCCACGAATTTGCGAACCAACCTGACCTTGTGGCGTTAGTCCAACATCTTCTCGGCACTGATATTGACTGTTTCTTGTCGCAATTTATTTTCAAGAATCCCGGCGCTTGGGGTCAACCGTGGCACCAAGATGGTTTTTATTTCCCGTTCGACCGTGGACCACAAATCGGCGTGTGGCTAGCGGTAACTGAAGCAACGCT
Source organism: Acidimicrobiales bacterium (assembly GCA_030749275.1). Classification (GTDB taxonomy): domain Bacteria; phylum Actinomycetota; class Acidimicrobiia; order Acidimicrobiales; family Poriferisodalaceae; genus UBA6944. The sequence continues at coordinate 7,364 of JASMKJ010000475.1, read as the reverse complement.
CACGAATGGGTGCCTACATGTAGTGCCGGGCTCGCACCTCGAACCAGTTCATAAACACCTTCGAGATCGACGGTTAAATGCCAATCAGGGTTACGTAGAGATTCTCGACCATGACATGTCAGGCGAAATACCAGTCATTATGGCGGCGGGTGACCTACTTCTCTTTCATAGTCACTTGATGCATCGATCTAAGGACAATAACTCCAGCCAAATTCGGGCAGCGATGGTTTACCACTACGCGGAACGAGGGACAATAGACATGGCGGAAAGTCCGGCAGTCATCAACGACTGGATGCCAGTCGGCGAAAAACCAGTTCAATGACTACCCCTCAGTTGCATCCGTTGAATGGTTCCTTTGTATGGCAGTCATCGCCCCTTGCAAGGCGTGCTACGACTGCTGACCAGGTCGCCCAGTTCGAGGAAAATGGGTTCTTTTTATTCAAAGACGCCTTCGACGCCGAACAGGTCACAGACCTCATTAAAGAAATTGACCCTTTCGAGCAAGAAGCTGAGAGGTTTTTACGCACGCAACCTGGTGGGAAAGTGTTTATTTCTAAAGCCGACGCGATCACCTTCACCAAACATCTCGTAAAACGATCGCCCAAATTACGTCGGTTCAGCATCGCCGAACCCCTTGTCGGCCTCTGTCACGACCTTATTGGCCCCGATGTTCGTCTCTATTGGGAACAGGCGGTCTATAAGAAACCGGGCAACCCAGAGGAATTCCCATTTCACCAAGACAACGGGTACACCTATCTCGAGCCGCAGCAGTACCTGACGTGTTGGATTGCTCTAACCGATGCTGACGAAAACAACGGATGTCCGTGGGTGATTCCGGGAGCGCACCGCCACGGCACCCTTGCCCACGAGATGACTCCTTTGGGGTGGCGTTGTGCACCCTCGTCCAGCAAAGCGGTTCCCATTCCTGCTGCAGCGGGGGATATCGTTGTTTTCTCATCACTCACACCCCACCGAACTGGGCCGAACCTCACCAGAGATGTGCGTAAGAGTTATATCGTTCAATACGCACCCGATGGAGCAGTGCACCGAACCGAGGATCAGGCGCCAGTGCTCCAAAATGATTACGAACGTCAATACTTGGTATTAAGGGACGGTCTCAGTGTCAATGTCGATTGAGGCTAATAGTGCGCAATCCCAATCGAGTTCGCTATTGACCCACTCTTAGCGTTTCCACCTTGTTCATGCCCCAATGCCCCGACGGTCGCGATGTCAGCAGCGACGCCGCCACCACTAAGAGCGAGTGGTCGCGTCAGTAGTCGAAAGCTCACTGCCAGCCACCAGCGGAGCGAATGTCATCCGTGGGCTAACGCCCGTAGGCTTGGGTAGATCATGGCAGAAGCAAACACGAACGACGTCGAAGAAGATGTCACTCTGTTCAAGAGCGCGTCGAATAACTCCTACTACCCGGTGTACTTCAATGCACTTCCAGAGCCGGGAGTCGACGAACTGGAGTGCGAGAAACTCTCCGTCGACCTTCGGCCCGAACGTGACGTAACGTTGTATCTGGAGATCTACAACCCACAGGCCAGGATCCCTCTGATCGTGACTCCAGGTGGCATGGGTGAGATTGATGGCTTCGGCGGCTTCGCTCGCAATGTTGCAGCTCATGCCTCGGACCTCAAAGTGATCATCTGGGATCGCCGCAACATGGGCCGCTCCGGAATCAACTTCGGCTCTGAGCCGCTCTCGATGGAGGAGGCCGAGGATCTCCATGTACTGATCGACCGTCTCGGAGTTGGCCCGGCAGCCTTCTACGGGATGTCGTCCGGTGCGCGATCGAACATGGTCTTGGCTGAGCGCTACCCCGAAGACGTCGCTACATTCGTGATCGCGCCACTGACTGGCGGACCACTTGCGGCAGAACAACTCCCCGAGGAGTACTACCTGAAATACCTCAGAGATGACAGCCTCACCTCAATGGAGGAAGTCGCAAAGACACCTCTTTGGGCTGCGTACGTCGAACGCAATGGCAACGAAGGGTTTGAAGAACTCATGCGACAAGACGTATCTGAGTTCCTAGCGGCGATGAAGCGAGCCGGTGAACATCTCCAGTCGTTCGGTCAAAAGACAACGCTCGGAATGACCGATGAACAACTCGCGGCGCTCAGCGTTCCGGCGACACTCATCCTCCACCACGGCCAAGAAGTTGACTATCTGCATCCCATCCCCAATTCCAGGGCCGCGACCACGCTGCTACAAAACTCAACTCTGAAGTTTGCGCCGACGCTCGAACCTATTCTCGAATTGATTCTGCCGTTCATTCGCGAGCACACACCCACCCAACCCACCTTGTAAGCGGTGCGAAGCGAACCAGATAAACAAGGCTCTTGACGGAAGAAAGCAGTTCCACAAACAAAATGCCACAACCCCCAACGTTCGTTGGTTAAGTGTTAGGGGACTGTGATTGAGATCATCCGAAATTTGGTGCGCGGAATCGAGGTTGAAGTCGCTCGGCGATTTCGCCTGCTCGTGCAGCGATCGGATCGTCCCAACTGTTGTCGGTGAACAACCAGAAACGTCTACCGAGAATCGCGTCATGGACCTGACCGCTCACTGTCTCAGGGTCCAAACCGTCCTCTACTGCACGTTGTGATATTTCGAGAATCTGGGATCCGAGCTTGCCCTTAGTGGAGCCAGTAGAACCGGGGGCGAGAGCGGCTGCCGCGTTCGCGATATTGGTTTTCACAGATCCTGGACACAGACAGGTAACTCCAACCGTGGATTGTTCCATTTGCAGTTCGTGAAACAAACTCTCGGCGAGCGTTACGACACCATGCTTGGCAATGGCGTACGGAGCATTGAATGGTGATGCAACGTGACCGCTGACAGAGGCGGTAACCACGACATGACCGTCGCCGTGATCAACGAGGTGAGGAACGAAGGTTCGAACACCATTAATCACCCCACCGAGCACAATGCCAAGAGTCCACTCGTAGTCATCCTTTGAAAGAGACCAGGATTGCCCCATGGGCCCCTGCACACCAGCGTTCAAACAGACCACATTGATCTGCCCGAAATTCTCTATCGCAGTTTCAAATAATGCCTGATTCTGACTTTCGACAGCAACATCGGCAGTCATCGCCACCGCTGACGCTCCGAGTTCGGTTGCCTCACCCAACGCTTGTTTGAGCTTCGCACCATCTATGTCCGATATGACCAACTTGGAGCCGGCAACCGCGAAACGGCGGACCATCGCCAGCCCGATCCCCGAGGCAGCTCCGGTGACAACTACAGTCTTGTCTCTAAGGGTGTCCATGAGTTGAGGCTAGATCGGCTTGTCCCCCTAGTGGCGCAGCGGTGACGGTTAACAATCAACCGAGATCGCGGGATGAACCCCAATTCCAGGTGAACGGTCTCTCTCATTCAGCTTGATATTGGGAGTGTTCAGTCGTTCGAGGCGATCATCGGGCAAGATGAACAGTGTGAACACCTTGTTTTCGAATCTGCTTTCCCCGGGACAGCTTGGTCCCCTGGAGGTCGATAACCGGGTGGTCATGCCAGCCATGGACCAGAACAACTGCACAGAACAGGGCCTGATCACTGACGAAACGATTGCCCACTACGAAGCACGGGCAAAAGGGGGTGTCGGTCTCTTGATCGTCGAGACCTCAGCTGTCTCCTACCCGCATGGAGCGACTGCCCGTCACCAACCGGCGCTCTCACATGACAGAGCTATCCCGGGTTTGCGGCGACTCGCAACAGCCGTTCACGCCCATGGCACCAAGATCGTCGTTCAGATCTGCCATCACGGCAAAACATCAAGTGTCGACGTATCTGAAGGACGTCCCGCACTTGTCCCATCAAGCCCGTCCCCCCCATTCGACCCTCGGGGAATGATGACCGACACGACCATGGACGAATTGATGAAGATGGCGACCCTCACTGGCGGTCAACTTCCCTCGTATGCGGAGGCGACTGCGACCCAACTCACACGCATTGTCCAAGACTTCGCGGACGCAGCCCACAGAGTCCAGCAAGCCGGATTTGATGGAGTTGAAATCCATGCGGCCCACGGCTACCTCCTTTCAACGTTTCTGTCGCCCGCCTGGAACCATCGCAACGACATGTACGGAGGTTCACTTAAAGGCCGCACCCAACTTCTTACCGACGTCATCGTCGCCGTGCGTCATGCATGTGGCCCAGAGTTTGCTGTCATCGTGCGCTTAGACGGGCACGAATACGGCATCGAGGGCGGTATCACGATCCAGAACGCGGCTGGACATGCCCAAGCGGCAGTTGACGCAGGCGCAGACGCAATCCACGTTTCGGCAACCTCGTCAGCGGGCACTGGAGTTGGGTTCACTGACGCCCCTATCCCATGGCAGTCCAACCAATACGAAAACTTGGCCAAGAACATAAAAGACGCCGTAACTGTCCCTGTGATAGCGGTTGGACGGATTCGCCCCTTAGACGCTGAACGCATTATCAGCAGAGGTAACGCCGATTTTGTTTCGATGGGCAGACAACTGCTAGCAGACGCCGAGTTGGTGCAACATTTGAATGCTGGTCGACCAGATCTGGTTCGCCCTTGCATTAATTGTTTTGTGTGCGTTGCAGAGAACTTCTGGAGTGGCAAACCGGTGTGCGCGGTTAACGCACGCCTGGGCCACTACGACGAAACCAGCCCGTTACCAGCAAAGTCACCCCGTCACGTTGTCATCGTTGGTGGAGGGCCTGGTGGGATGGAGTGTGCTCGAGTGGCCGCTGAAAGGGGGCACCAAGTCACCCTATTCGAAGCCTCTCAGCGACTTGGAGGTTCAGTGCATTTTTCATCGCTCACCACCCCCATCAACGCAAGCTTCATCCAATTTTTGCAGGCGGCGATAATAGAAGCTGGAGTCGAAATCCGGACAGGAGTGACCGTTGATGCTGATCTCATTGACGAACTGGCACCAGACGTTGTCGTAGTTGCCACCGGAGCGCGCCGGGAGCGACCCAACCTCCCTGGGCAGGATCTCCCTCATGTCCTTTCGGGTGATGACCTCCGAAACCAACTGACTGGTGACCCCGGTGCAGGAACGCTGCGTCTTGGGGCACTGAGACGACTTGTGCTCAGAACGAGCCGTGTGTTGGGTCTCACTGCCAATATGGACAGAGTTCGTGTCTTGTCCAGACTCTGGATGCCGATAGGTAACCGAGTCGTCGTCCTCAACGGCGATCTCGTCGGCACCGAAATAGCGCACTTTCTCGCCGACCGCGGACGCATAGTCCACGTGCTTGAGGCAAGTGACCAACCGGCTACCGCCATGGCGCACCCCCGCCGCTGGAGAGCCCTACACGAGTCCCGGCGTGCCGGTGTCACCTTTCACACCGAAGCCGAGCCAACTGCCATCTCTCTCACACACGTCGACTATCAGCAGGCCGGTTCGTCACATCAACTTGAGGCTGACACTGTGATCTTCGCGGGAGGAGTTGAGTCCGACCGATCATTAGCTGACGCTCTACGAGACAACGGTCACGAAGCGCATGTAGTGGGTGACGCGGGCGACGAGCGGTATATCGAAGGAGCAGTACGGAGCGGACACCGGGTAGGTGGCACACTGTGACCCGACGTCACGATCCTGACTCCGAGAACTCCCTAGACCAGTAACCCCTGATCTTTGTGGAACTACGATCGCTGTGTGACCAAAGCCACATTTAATCTCCACCCACGCCACCACGCCGGCACAGTTGACCCCAGAATCTTCGGTGGGTTCCTCGAACACATGGGGCGAGCGGTCTATGAAGGCGTTTTCGACCCCTCTTCAAGTCACGCCGACGAACACGGCTGCAGACGGGACGTTTTGAATGCATTAGATGAACTCGACTTCACCGTCATGCGCTACCCAGGTGGCAACTTTGTTTCGAATTACCACTGGCGAGACGGCGTGGGGCCAATTGCTGAACGTCCCACTCGCCGCGAATTGGCTTGGGGGACAATAGAACCAAACACGTTCGGCACCAACGAATTCTTAGCTCTATGTGACCGGATGGGATGGTCTCCAATGTTCGCAGTGAACTTGGGTACCGGTTCGCCCGAAGAAGCAGCTGATTGGGTTGAGTACACAAACGGAACCAAGGAAACCGATATCGGCAAACAGCGGGCTCAAGATGCCGCGGCGAGCACGGAACCTGTCCCTTTGTGGTGTTTAGGAAACGAAATGGATGGTCCTTGGCAAATAGGCCACATGTCTGCAGCTGAATATGGAACGAAAGCCCGCCAAGCGGCACACATGATGAAACTGGTCGACCCATCCATCGAACTAGTGGTGTCCGGCACCTCGCTACCGGATAATCCGACCTACCTGAGCTGGGATCAAGTAGCCCTGGAAGCAGTAGGGGGTTTTGCCGACTACCTGTCTACCCACCGCTATTTGGACAACTACTCAGGGGATACGTCAGCTTTTCTCACTTCCGGAGTCGCGATAGACCAACAAATTACGGAAATCGACTCCGTATGCCGGTATGTCGCTGGAAAGCGACGTTCTCGACGACGGCCTTTCATTGCTTTTGACGAATGGAACGTTTGGTACCGAACCCGAAACAGGACAGGGATGTGGGCGGACGGAAAATTCCCAGCGCACCTGGTTGAAGAGGTATACGACCTACAAGATGCTTTGGTGTGTGCTCAGTTCTTAATGAGTTTCATCCGTCACGCTGACGTTGTGAAGATCGCCAACATTGCTCAGATCGTAAATGTGATCGCTCCTGTTCTCACCGAGGGAGACAAATTGCTGCGGCAGACGATTTTTGACGCCCTAGCTATGTTCGTTGGACGGCGCACAGGGGTGTCATTGCATTTGGGCTATAGCGGTGGGTCTGTGCCCGCTCCCGATTTTGGTGACGTAGCAATGGTGGATGGTGCGGCAATTTTGAATGAAGACAAGGAGTTGCACGTCTTTGCCGTGAATCGCTCGGCCGACTCCACAGTGGAATTGGAAATCGATTTATCAGGAGCGGACCTTGAGATGGTTTCGTGTGATCTCCTGCATCACTCCAACCCGATGATGCAGAACACTTGGGATAACCCAAATGCTGTGCGACGTTCGGTAATCGAAACATCGGACGGTCCGTCACCCGTGGTTCAGCTTCCACCACATTGCTTTGTTGCCGGCACCTTCAAGGTGTCCTAGAACAGACTCGCCGACGACTCAAAATACGAGAATTTCCCACCATTGACGCTTAGTTTTGCCTATATGGGTAAACGAGTCTGGCGCTATGTGTTCCTCCTTATCCTTGTCGCCTACATTTGGGCGGCGGCCCGAGCGATCTTGTAACCCGACCCGTTTCTTCAACGAGTTAACGCTCTTCGCGCCGATAGGCCAAACCCAATCCGGCCGGAGCGGGGGAAGGTCTTTTACGCG
>JASMKJ010000474.1 GCA_030749275.1 Acidimicrobiales bacterium | reverse complement strand
GTGACCACACCGGAGACCAGTCCGTGTCGTCGTTGTCGGTGAGTTGGGTGACACCGGTCCCGTCGGCGTTCATTACAAAGATCTCCCAGTCGCCGTCCCGGTCGCTGCTAAAGGCGATCTGTTTGCCGTTCGGTGACCACGCCGGCCACCAGTCCCCGTCGTCGTCGTTGTCGGTGAGTTGGGTGACACCGGTCCCGTCGGCGTTCATTACAAAGATCTCGTCGTCGCCGTCCCGGTCGCTATGAAAGGCGATCTGTTTTCCGTTAGGTGATCAAGCCGGAATCCAGTCCCCGTCGTAGTTGTTGTCGGTGAGTTGGGTGACACCGGTCCCGTCGGCGTTCATTATAAAGATCTCGCTGTCGCCGTCCCGGTCGCTATGAAAGGCGATCTTGCTGTCCTCACTCCCACCGCCGCACCCGGCCAGCAGCACGCAAGCCAACAGCACCCCAATGAACCGTCTCATACCCCTCAGTCTGCCACCTTCCCCTGAGGGGTGCTAGGGCGACCACTGGAGCCTCTAGGCACGAACCTCAGATACGCGCAGCAGGATTCCTTCACGCAGCCTGAGTCCTTCCGCAGGGACGGATTCGTCTTGATCCCTGGAGTCCTCACCAGCCCAGAACGCAAAGGGCCGGCCCCTAAAGACCGGCCCTGACCTGCTGATTTATTGGTCGGGCTGCCGAGATTTGAACTCGGGACCTTCGGTCCCCCAGATCGATGCACCCCAAACCGCTGACCTGAGGAAACACCCGGAAACCGCCTCTGGCCTGCTGTTCTGATTGATCACTGGTTCGCGTTAGTTCGCGCGGTTTTGTGATGTCTCGCGGCCTGTACGCGGCCTGAAGGAATCGGTTAGGCCAAACCAGGTCAGGCCAGCGTGGGGCACCAAGGGCTACGCAGGAAGAATCCGACACGCTCTCCAATAGTGTTTCGAGGTGAGCCGCAACCGAGACTTCAAGATCCATGGCTACACGGTCGGCCAGGCACCAAATCTGTCGCTGATTGTCGTGATCGTTGCTGCCGTAGTGGGACGGATGACTGAGCAGGGATCAGTCACCAATCGGATTGCGGGCTCTGTTTTCTTTGTGAGCCTCAGCATCTGGAGCTACCTCGAGACCTTCGATGGCGTCAACGCATTTCGAAGAGTCCTGGGAATAGCAGGGTTTGTCGTCGTCTTAAGGCTTCTCGTAGGACAACTTCAGTAAAAGGAGACGGCAGACTTTCGTTATGACTGCATTCGTCTCCGTCCTAGTCGGCCTTGGCGCACTCCTCTTCGTCCTTAGCTTCTTGCGGAGAAGATCAGGTACGGCCAACAGGGTGACCCCCCGGTTAGAGGATTGGCTGTCTGTGCCGGGGCGCGTAGGACTATCCACGAACAATCCCCTAGTGGCCCCTTCTGCCTGATGCACGGCAACAGGATCGCTTCCGTGGGGGCACTGAAGCCAGGCATTCCGGCAATTTGAGAAGATACCCCGTCCATGTAACCATTCACAGGATGAACGTACGATCGCTGGCTAAAGAGATGACCATTCCCGTGCTTTATCGGACCGGACTTCTTAGAGCAGCAGACCGCCGACTCGGACGAGCTGGAGTCGTGGCACTAAGCTACCACAACGTCAGCTCGGCTGTCTTCCGAACTCATGCCGACTTTCTCTCACAACACGCCCGGATCCTTGACCCCAACGATTTCAGAAACGAAGTCTCTGACCCGACACACAGCCACCAGGCAATGGTAATTCTTACTTTCGATGACGGATATAAGCGATTTGTGGATCAAATTCATCCCATTCTAGAAAGTCACCAATTTAAAGCTCTTTGGTTCATCCCCACGAACTATTTAGGTTCTGAGCAAGGATTCTGGTTCGATCAGATACAACTTGCCATCGAAGCTTCAACGACCGACAAGATCACAATAGGCTCTCGAGTATGGAAATTGCCAAAGCGCGGTCGGAGGTATACCGCATACCAAATCAAGACTTTTATGAAATCAGCTCGGCCCGGCCTCCTTGACTCCATGGTCGAGGAAGTCTTGGACCAGACTGGTAGACCTCCAATTGAGGCACTCAAGAATCATATGCTCACCAATGAAGCGGAAATCCAAGCCCTCGATGGTCGAGGAGTGCATGTGGCGAGCCACTCACAAAGCCATCGAAACCTCACCGTGTTAGATGATGATGATCTAAATGACGAGTTGGTTGGATCGAAGCAGCAACTTGAATCTGTACTCAACCGAGAAGTCGCACATTTTGCATTCCCTAGCGGAGACCATGACGAGAGAGTGCTATCCGGTGTCCGATCCGCTGGATACCAATGGGCCTGGACAACAGAGGCGCGATACATAAATGCAGCGGACTTGCCGTACCAGATTCCCCGAGTTCTCATTGATGACAAAGCATCGGTAGCCACACTCGCCGCAAAACTCTCACCTTTGATGCACAGGATCGGACTCGTTAAGTGAAACAGGATCGCAATCGAGAAGCAGTCGACCATTTCGACTGGTACGCACAGGACGGCCGCTGGGACCAACTTTACGACCCAGGAAATCCAGTTAGTCATAGTTTTCTCACAAGACGTAGACGGTCGGTAGAACTAATGAGAGATCTAGAGGGGAAAGCTGTTCTAGATCTGGGCTGCGGAACAGGGGCTCTTATTCCGGCCCTGGCAGGCATTACCGGAATCAACTATCTCGGAGTGGATTCCGCTCCGAACATGGTCCAGGAATCGCAGAATCTTCTGAATTCT
>JASMKJ010000473.1 GCA_030749275.1 Acidimicrobiales bacterium | reverse complement strand
ATCCAAAGACCCCGATAGGGAGTTGACGGTGTCTAACGGTTCCAGTAGCCCATAAGCAGCTACTTCTTCTTTAAAATTCGCGTCTGGATCATTGGCATCCCAAGGTCCCGACCACTGCGTCAAACTAACAGTTGGAACACTAGGACTAGATTCGTTGCTCGGGTCTTCAGCCATCTTGACCCCTGGAAAGTTCGGAGTTCTCTCGCCCCAGAAAACCGAGCGCGATCCCAGCTAATGACGCTAGGACCGGTAGTCCCGCTGCAAAATGTCCCTCCGGTTTCACCATTCTTGCGCCCACGGCGAAGAGCACATCGAAAATGTCTACAGCAATTCCCTGACGTAGGACCTCCTCGAGTTCTTCAGGGTCGGCGTCCAAGCGTTCTGCCTGGTACAGCTGATAGGCCAGAATTACGTTTCGAATGCCGAAAAGTCGAATCGCGTATTTGATATCGCTGCGAAGAGGAGATTTAACACCCCATGCTTTAGCTACCAGCTTCGGAACTAAAATTGCCGACCAACCGGCCGCTGCTCTGCCGGACACCAACATTTTTCGAGATTTTTTGGGTTCCATCTTTTCATCTTGTCATCAAGATTTTCCAATTCCTCATAGCGCTGGCCTAATAGCCTGTGGCTAGGAGGCAACGATGTCCGAATACAGAGCACCCACCGCTGACATGCTGTTCGTTTTAGAGCACATAGCCGATCTATCCGAATTGGCAAGCCGCGAAGGCTACGAACACGCTGATCTTGAAACAGTTGAAGGTGTTCTAGATGAAGCTGCCCGGTTCATGGAAGAGCAGCTAGCACCGCTCAATCGAAAGGGTGACGAAGAGGGGCTTGTGGTCGAAAATGGTCAAATCTTTCATCCTGACGGCTTTGGAGACGCCTACCAAAGATTCGTAGAGGCCGGCTGGAACGGCATCGCTATGGATGAAGACCACGGAGGTGGGGGAATGCCATGGTGTGTGGGCCTGGCCGTACAGGAAATGATGACGGCTTCGAATATGGCGTTCAGTTTGTGCCCACTTCTGACTCAAGGAGCCATCGATGCCATCAGCCACCACGCGAGTGAAACTCTTCAGGAGATTTATCTGCCCAACATGATTAGCGGAGAGTGGTCAGGGACTATGAATCTCACCGAACCTCACGCGGGATCTGACGTTGGGGCATTAACTACGAAGGCGACCCCAGGCGAAGACGGTACGTGGTTGATCTCGGGTACAAAAATCTTCATCACCTACGGCGAGCACGAATTAGCAGAAAATATTATTCATCTAGTACTAGCTCGAACGCCCGATGCCCCGCCGGGAACCAAAGGCATCAGCCTATTTATTGTTCCCAAGTTCCTGGTGAATGACGACGGCACTCTGGGAGCCCGAAACGACCTGAGGGTAGTTTCAAGCGAACACAAGATAGGGATACACGCAAGTCCAACATGCGTAATGTCCTACGGCGACGAAGGTGGAGCCGTGGGTTGGATGGTCGGCGAAGAAAACACCGGTATGCGAGCGATGTTCACCATGATGAACAATGCTCGGTTGTCCGTAGGACTTCAGGGGCTCTCACTCACCGACCGGTCCTATCAGCAAGCTCGCCAGTACTCCATTGACCGAAAACAGGGAAAAGCCATCGGTTCTGAATTAGAACCAGGTGACTCGTCGCCCATCGCAGATCACGCGGATGTCCGTCGAATGCTGATGACGATGCGCGCAAACGCCGAGGCGATGCGATGCGTCATGTATGCCAACGCTGCTTGTATCGACTTCGCAAATAGCAGTTCCGACGACTCTGAACGCGAATACTGGGATGCTTTGACAGCGCTACTGACACCTATTTCGAAGGGCTGGGGTACTGACCTTGGCGTCGAGATGACATCGTTAGGTGTGCAAACCCATGGCGGAATGGGATATGTGGAAGAGACAGGTGCGGCTCAACACTGGAGAGATGTTCGCATCGCACCCATATATGAAGGCACTAACGGGATACAGGCAGCCGACTTGGTATTTCGCAAACTTCCGCTTGGCGGAGGCCAAGTTGTAGAAAAACTCATCCTAGAAATGGGGAAACTCGCAGACGAACTCATTAAAGATGATCAGCTCGGCCCGATAGGAAGTGCACTAGACGAAGGAACCCAGCGACTGCGCGATGCGGCGCTTTGGCTGGGAGGTCGATTGGCTACGGAGCCCAACGACGCAGCAGCAGGTTCTTCGCCATTCATGCGATTAGCTGGTGTAGTTGTTGGTGGCTACTACCTCGCGCGCTCGGCTCAAATAGCTCAAGAACTGCTCAATACCGGGAACGGTGACACCGATTTTCTCAATGACAAAATCGCCACTGCTTTGTTTTACGCTGAGCAGGTAATGCCTACAGTCTCTGGCCTTGTTCCCGCTATCACCCAAGGGGCAGAGCGTCTCTTCGCCATCCCCAACGATCGGCTGTGATGACGGCTGACCTTGCATCCCTTCGAAAGAACCTCGAAGGTTTAGAGCGCGTTCTAGTCGCGTTTAGTGGAGGAGTCGACTCGGCGTTTCTCGCGTGGGTCGCCAACGACACGCTCGGTTATGAATTAGCTCGATGTTTCACGGCGGTTTCGCCAAGCCTCGCAGAAAGTGAGCTCGAGGAATGCGCCACGTTGGCAGAAGAATGGGGACTGAACTGGGTGCCGATCGAGACATCTGAGATGGAGAACGCGGCATACCGACAAAACGATAGCGATCGTTGCTACCACTGTAAGTCTGCCTTGATGGACGTCGCGGGACCTGTGGCGCAACTACATGACTGTGTAGTGATTCTCGGTGTAAATACCGATGATCTAGGAGATCATCGACCCGGCCAATCCGCGGCTGAGGACCGAGGCGCCAGATTTCCCCTCGTTGAGACGGAATTTTCGAAAGCGGATGTCAGGACACATAGTCAACGATTAGGCCTGCGTACCTGGGACAAGCCCGCTGCAGCATGCCTTGCTTCGCGCATCCCATACGGCACTGAGGTCACTGTTTCTTTATTGCGCAGATTAGATCGCGCCGAATCGGCGCTGAGAGCTCTGGGTTTTGGGCAACTGCGAGTTCGTGACTATGGCGAAGTAGCGCGACTTGAATTTGACGTTGATCAGCTACCTGCGGCACTCGATCGGCGAACTGAAATTGTGGAGGCTGTTCAAGCTGTCGGCTATCACTACGTGACTCTTGATCTAGAAGGTTTCCGGTCGGGAAATTTGAACCACTCGCTCTAATGAATCCATTACAGGAAATAGGTGTACAACTTGCTCAAGAATTGCGAGACGCTTTACCCCAATGGGTAGAAACTTCGGTCCGAAACATCTACCAGGCATGGGGTGGCGACTGGCATGAACAAATAGCGGAGGACGCGCGGATTGCGGGTGCGCAATGCGTCAACGATTTGATGCCAGCGATAACAGCATCGCTTCAGGTTGACGTCGAAAAGCAAAATACAAACCCGATGTCAATTCTCCGAATGGCAGCGCGATATCCCACTGAAGTCCTGAGCCGCATCGAAATACCCCCGGTGCAAAGAGACGAGTATGCAAAGGAGGCCTTTCCGCACGACGTTTATGACTTAACCCCGACTGCATTTTTGGATTTCGGGCAGCGCTGCCACGAATTGGGAATAACTTGGGGCGCAACGAAAGCTCACGCACACTTCGCTCAACGCCGAGAAGGCCAATCCCGATGACCCGAATCGCCGCATACGTTCCCAATTTGATGGATCGAAGTCGTTTTGTCGGGAGCATCAAAATTTTGCAGACATTAGATGAACTAGAGTCCTCTGACGCTGAACTGGTTTTGGTCGATGTATCGAAACCACAAGTCCTCGATCATCTTCCCTCCGAAGCGAGAGTGATCGGCTTTGCCCCACACGTAGACACTGAGACCCTTGAGTCCGCCAAAGCGGCAGGATGTGTCGAAGCCCTGCCCCGCTCCATATTTTTTCAACGTTTACCAAGCTTGCTTGGAGTCTCAGATGGCTAGCCGCGGTCTCGTCGAACGACGCAAAGAAGTTGTCGACGACAAATCCCTGTCCGCATGGCAGGTCCCTAAAGCGCTGTCTCAGGTTACGGATGAGTTCTTGGTGGAGCTTTACCAGAGAGAAATTCAACTGGACATAGGTGTGGCATTGGTTGCCTTAGGCGGTTATGGCCGTTCCGAGCTGTGCCCATCAAGTGATCTTGACCTGATGCTCATTCATAATGACCAGGAAAATATTGATTCGCTCGCCGACCGGATTTGGTACCCGTTATGGGACGAGGGTTTCAAGCTTGGCCATTCAGTGCGGTCGCTCGAACAAACGTTGCGTTTGGCCGCTAGTGATCTAGAAACTGCAACAAGTTTGTTGAACGCTCGGCTAGTCGCCGGGGACCCGTCTCTTGTGGACGACTTGTTGACCCGCACTGAGAAACAGTGGGCCGATAACGGCCCCGATCGTTTGGACGAATTGGCCCGCAACGTAACTCGCCGGCATCTTCTTGCCGGCGAAGTTGCGTTCCTACTGGAACCAGATCTTAAAGAGGGTCGCGGTGGCCTCCGAGACGTACACGCCATCGATTGGGCTGTCCGCGCAGGAGTTGAGGTGCCCACTCATGACCATGAACGTTTGGCGGCGGCTTACCGGGTTCTGCTTGAAGCCCGAGTTGAGTTACACCGAATAAGCGCCAAACGGGGAGATGTTTTGCTCCTCGAGGAGCAGGATTCTGTGGCGGAGTCGCTCGGAGACCATGACGCGGATGTGCTGATGGGTAGAGTTGCGGCTGCCGCTAGGACAATTGCCTACCTCAGCGATGAAACATGGCGTCATATTGATCGTGAAACGGCCGAAGAAGCTGCGGCAGAAATTGAAGTGGTGGGTTTAAGGCTTGTTGATAACGAAATCGTGATCACGGGAGACCCGTCAACAGATCCTTTGTTGGTGCTGCACGCGGCGATTGAATCTATGCGATCGGGTTTACCACTAGCGCGAGAATCCTTGAGGCTCCTGGCAGAACGCCAGAGCGATCTTCCTGACCCTTGGCCCCAAGGGGCCCGTGATCTGTTCGTTCAACTTCTCAGCGGAGGCCACAGAGCCATTCCAGTAATTGAATCTCTCGATTACTTCGAAGTTTGGTCCCACCTGTTGCCGGAATGGGCCCCGAATCGGTCTCGACCGCAACGAAACGTGTATCACCGGTTCACCGTTGACCGCCACTTGCTAGAGACGTTTGCAGAAGCGGCGCGGCTGACCCAACGAGTCAGACGCCCCGACCTGCTCCTTATGGCGGGACTATTGCACGATATAGGCAAGGGTTATCCCGGGGATCACACTGAAGTAGGAATGAGATTGGTCGGCCCTATAGCTACGAGATGCGGATTTTCTCAGGCAGACGCTGAAGTGCTTACTCGGTTAGTTGAGCACCACCTGTTGTTGCCTGACGTAGCGACCCGGAGAGATCTCGAAGATGTTCAAACTATTCGCGTCGTGGCCGAAAAGGTTCAGACGGTTGAGTTCTTAGAACTTCTGGCCGCCTTAACCGAATCCGACTCAATAGCGACCGGCCCTACCGCTTGGGGTGAATGGAAAGCATATTTAGTTGAAACGCTCACTGAGGCCACAGCTGATTACATATCCAGCGACGGTGTTACTCGACTGAAAAGACGCTCTTTCGTCACTGAACAACTCGAGTTGCTCATGGCGGAAGGTGAAACAGTTGTTCAAGGAGCGGGAGACACTGTAACGATTGTCGCTCCCGATCGAGCAGGTACATTCAGCAGAGCTGCTGGAGCTCTTGCTCTGCGTGGTCTTGACGTTCTTCAAGCTGATGCCTACTCCAGTG
Source organism: Acidimicrobiales bacterium (assembly GCA_030749275.1). Lineage (GTDB taxonomy): Bacteria > Actinomycetota > Acidimicrobiia > Acidimicrobiales > Poriferisodalaceae > UBA6944. The sequence continues at coordinate 2,810 of JASMKJ010000473.1, read as the reverse complement.
ATGCAGGGATGGCAGTTTCACAATTTCGAGTCGCTGAACCTGACACTCCCGTGGACTGGACTCGGGTAACCGAAGATGTCCACAGGTGTTTACATGGGCACCTAGCGATAGATGCCCGTATCGCAGAACGGGCGAGGGTTTACCGGCGTCGAGCGGCATTATCAGCAAAATCAGTAACGACGCGAGTGACGTTTGACATTGAGTCCGCCACTGATGCCACGATCGTCGAAGTACGAACCGAAGATCATATTGGTGTCCTCTACCAGCTCACCCGAGCTCTAGCCGAAATGGGACTTGATATACGGTCCGCAAAGATCCAAACAATTTCAAACGAAGTTGTGGACACGTTTTATGTGACAAGCTCGAACGGTTCGACACTAGAGGAGCATCACTGTCGGGAGATTGAAGCGGCGCTGCGGCACTCGTTAACGAGAGTTGATTGACCCCGACTAGCCTCTATCTAATGTCGGAGTCAGTAACCGGACAAGACCTACTTCGCTGGGCGGAAACCCTTGCAGGAATTGCTCGCACCGGTTTGGGGTTTACCGAGAGCCTGTATGAGAAGGAACGTTACGAAGAGATCCTCACAGTGGCATCAGAGATTCGAGGGGTTGTAGATGCGGAGATAGCCCCTGAAGCTGTTGTTGACGAATGGATGCGAGCGGTGGGCCAAGGAGTCGCTGGCTATGTCACTCCGAAGGCGGCCGTCGGGGCAATAGTCGGCAACGACGAAAATGAGATTCTCCTTGTGCAGCGAGCGGATAGTGGTGTCTGGCTGTATCCGACTGGGTGGGCTGATATTGGGTACTCACCAGTCGAGATCGCGATCAAGGAGGTATACGAAGAAACCGGCGTTCACTGTGAGCCCGTGACTCTTGTATCCATCGTCGACGGGATGCGCCAAGGATTCACACGGATCCCACTGTATTCAATGGTGTTTCACTGCAAAGCAGTTGGCGGCGAACTTCGACCGCATCCTCTAGAAACGACTGGTTGCGGATGGTTCGCTCGCGATTCACTTCCTGCACCGCTAGCCGGGTTAGAAAGCTGGGTTGAAGACGCATTTGCGGCGATTGAAGGAAGACTGGCTGGTGTTCGTTTCGACGCCCCACGTTCAATGCCATGGCAAGACGAAACCCAGTAGCTAGGAAAGCGAATTACTACTCGTCTTGCTGCCGTAGGTATTGTTCCAACTCGTCGATCATCGCCTGAGGGTTATCTGCCATGTCGCTGATCTCGTCGGTTGCATCATCTAGTAACTGCTGGGCGTACTCAGCAAGGTTCGGGTCGCTTTCGACTAACTCGTTTATTTGACGGTCGTAACTTGCCGCAGCGATCTGCAGATCGGTCGCCCCCAGCGGAATGTCAAGCAGCTCCACCACTCGCTGCACTAAAGCTAGAGCCGCTTTAGGCGATGGGTTGTGGCCGATGTAGGAGGGCACCGCAGCCCAAAACGAAAGGCTGTCAAATCCCCCCCGATGGAACGCGTCATTGAGCACACCGATTATGCCGGTCGGTCCCTCATATTCGGAAGGAGTCAATCCGAGCTCAATATTGATGACCTCGTTGTTGGACGCTCCGATCACATCTACAGGCGCCTGATGATGTGTATCGGTGAGTAGAGCACCCAGAGTGATCACCGTTTTGGCAGAAAGTTGGTTCGCAACCGATAGGAGAGCTTCGGAGAAGGTGCGCCACCGAAGTCTCGGCTCGATACCCAGCACCGTTACCAGTGGCCGGCCGTCATCTAATTCTCCGAGCCGGACCTCGTTTACAGGCCAATCGATTCGGCGTTCCTCCCCTTCCAAGCGGACACTCGGACGGACTGACGCGAAGTCATAGAAATACTCAGGGTCTATTGTTGCTATGCGCTGGCAGTCGTAACGGCGTGTCAGATAACCCACAGCCTCGGTCGCTGCATCCCCCGCGTCGTTCCAACCAGTGAAAGCTGCGAGGAGCACCGCATCTTGCAAGACGGGATGTTCGCTCCACTCGACGTGTTCCACGACGAAAAGGCTATCTGCGGATCTCGCGATCCGTACCATGAAGGTGTTGATGGAAAATGAACCAATGACTATTGAGATCACCATATGTGACAAAGCTGATGCAGCGGTTGTGCAAGCGCTGGGAGAATTGATTCCTCAACTCTCCCAATCCTCCCCTCAGCCAACAGCTGAAGAGGTAACTCGAATTATCGAACACGATGCAGCGACTTTGTTGCTTGCCAGAGAAGGGGAAAAGATCTTGGGCTCGATGACGCTGATCCTGTTCCCAATTCCTACTGGGCTTAGGGCCTGGATTGAAGATGTCGTCGTTGACGAAAATGCTCGAGGTCGCGGCATAGGAGAAGCGCTCAATCGACGTGCCATAGAAATAGCCGTATCAGAGGGAGCCAAGACCATAGACCTAACCTCCCGCGCCTCCCGTTCAGCCGCAAACAGGTTGTACCAACGGTTGGGCTTCGCTGCCCGAGACACAAACATCTATCGGTACGAGGCCCAAGCCGTTGAGTGACACGCAAGAAGAGAACGTGTATGAACTTGTCGGCGGCATGCAGTGGTTTCACGATTTATGTGACCGCTTTTATCAGCGTGTCGCGAATGACCAGTTGCTGCGCCCCCTATACCCAGAAGATCTAGAACCGTCTAGGTACTGGCTGGCGTTCTTCCTTGCCCAGTACTGGGGCGGACCGTCTGACTACTCCACTCAGAGGGGCCACCCGAGACTCCGAATGAGACATATGCACTTTCCGATAGGTACCCGAGAGCGAGACAGGTGGTACGAGCACATGGCATCAGCTTTGTCCGAAG
>JASMKJ010000472.1 GCA_030749275.1 Acidimicrobiales bacterium | reverse complement strand
GTCGGTTCTGCGATGGTGGACTTCGTCAGAGTCGCAGTTCGACGCGCGAGTCGGTAGATACCGGAGTGTCATAGACGTACATGGAGCTGTTGCTCATACCCACCACCCGATCAGGATTCGACTTGTAGATAAGTACCGAGTCATCCTTAGTCGTCTGGTCACAGTCGGCACAGATGAGTCCGTCAAAGTCATTATTTCTGTGCTTTTCCTGAATGAACTTCATTGCTTCGCCAGAGAGGATTTCATCGATCGACTGCTCCCGGATGTTGCCGACGGTGAGAACCTTGTTGAAGTCGTAGCAACAGACGTGGGCGTCACCGTTCGACGCGATGTTCAACGGACCATCCAGGGGCCTCCCGCACGAGGACTGCGTCTTGCCGGACATGTCCCGGTAGTCGCGCGCAGTCACCCAGTTATGTGGCTTCCAAGCGTAGACCTCGTCCATCTTCGGTTCCCACATGTCGATCCAGTCCTGCAACTGGTGTGCGTTCTCCTCCATGACGATGTAGTTGGCAATCATCCAGGTAGCAGAGGAACTACCCGCCTGAAAGTTGAGGAAATCCAGGATGTTCGACATTGACTTGTCGAAATCGCAACCTTCCATCATCTTCTCGTAAACATCCTTAGTGGTGCCATAGATACTGAACTTCAGAGTGTCTATGTATTCCAACGTTTGCTCAAACTTTCTCGGAAACATGGCGGCCCCGGTCGTGCTCACGTAGACATGGAATTCCGGATTAAGCGACTTCGCGTAGTCAAGCTTCCGGAACAGATCCTTGTCTAGAAATACATCGCCATAGCCGCATAGATCGAGAACCTTGATGTCATGAGCGAAGGCGTCATCAACCGTCTTCCTCCACACCTCATCGGTCATTCGCTCAATCGGCTTAGTCATTAGTTCTCGGGGACACATCACACAACTCGCGGAGCAGTTGTTGGTGACCTCAATCGTGATTTCATTGTTCTTAAAATAAGACGAATGGGACATATATGTGATCCTTTTCAGCAACAGTCGAGCCCGACAACGATACCCCGCTCGTACGTACGGAGTCTATTATCTAAGGACCTGAGCGGATAGGTGCTCAGGTGGGGCTCCATCGGTCGCGGTAGTCGAGGAGTCGTCCGACGATGAGCACGGTGGTGGCCAGGCACAAGGCGGCGTGGCGGTGACGTGATTTGCGGTCGGTGTTGCGGCGGAGTTGGCCGTAGTTGGAGAGCCAGGAGTTGGTGGCTTCGACGATCCAGCGCAGTCCGAGGGTCAAGCGGTGGGGTTGGCCGGGTTCGGGTTTGGTGCCGCGGCGTTGGATGTCGGTGTCGGTGATGCCGGCGGCGGCGATGCGGGCTTCGATGGCGGGGTAGTCGTAGCTGCGGTCGAGGTGCAGGGTTCCGATGTCGATGAGCAGACCCGCTTCGGCGACCGCGTCGAGGGTAGGTTCGAGCAGGCGGACGTCGTTGCGGTTGGCACTGTCGATGGCCCAGCCGATGGGGATGCCGTGGCGCTCAGAAGCGATGGACCACTTCCAGCCGCATTTGGCGCGATCAGTGGGGTTGGGGCCGGTTCCTTCTCCGCCGTAGGGGGCCTTGTGCAACGACCCGTCCAGGGCGACCTCGGAGAGATCGAGGCCGATGAGGCGATCGAACGCGGCCAATGCTTCGTCGTGGAGTTGGTCGAACACGCCGGCGTCGATCCATTCGTCACGACGGGTTCGCAGCGTGGTGTCAGATACTTGTTGGTCGAGGATGGCTTCGATGTCGACCCATGATGCGCCGGTCACCAACCGGATGAGGATCCCTCGAAAGCACAGCCGATCCGGGACTCGCTGGCGGTGACAGCCCAGCGGATGGGAGTCGTCGGGTACCGGGAGCAAGGGTTCGATCGTTGCCCAGATGGCATCGACCACTTCGGGCTCGAGCGCGCGCATGATGACAGGAACCTCCACCAGGTCGTCGGACGTTGGGGTGCACCCGGCATCAAAACCGGGCCAACACGACGACCGGTGGATGGTCACCTACCCGCGCGGGTCCTTATTTTCGTGACGCTTGACTCGCCTACAACTTGTGCTGGATGTTCAAACGAACATTTTCCAAGTGATAACAATTCGTTATAGTGATTCAGAATTCCACAACCTACGACTCTGACAGGCTAAAGGTACCCATGCCCGGAGGACCCATCGACGGTAACTGCACTGTTTCGGCATGGTTCTAATAACATGCCGTGGGATGGTGTCTGTCGCTGTTGGTCCACGCAAACACAACGAGCGGTGACGCCCAGATTGCGGTTAGAGAAATCCAGCGACGATTTGCATCGTGGCGGGCGCAGTCGGAGGCGGTACTGTGTCTGCTCGTTGGTGACGTAGGCAGTCGTTGGCTTGGAAATTCATAGGTGTTCAAGAAGTTTCTGACTGTTGGTGGTTTCCGGCCTAGTCTTCTTTTTTTCCCGCCCCTCGCCGGGGAGGTCTATTCCTCTTGACAAGACAGAGAGTTCAATCCAAGTTTCTATCAGGCGAACCCTCGACGACGGGGAACCGGTGAATGCTGAGGTGCTGGCGCTTGTGCCGGCCAGATCGGGGTCCAAATCGGTTAGAGACAAGAACGTCTATCCACTCGCTGGTCACCCACTCCTTGGTTGGTCGATCGCAGCGGCACGAAAATCGGCACTAATTGATCGCGTACTACTCACCACGGATTCTCCGACCTACGCGGCCGTTGGCGATACCTACGGCGCCGAAGTACCTTTCCTCCGACCAGCAGCCTTGGCGACCGACGATGCTCTCGACAACAGCTTCGTGGAACATGCTCTCAACTGGCTGGTCGATAATGGAGGGGAACCCGAGTTACTCATTAACCTGCGGCCCACCACACCCCTCCGCCGTCCGGAGGTAATCGATAAAGCGATTGAGCAGTTCCGTGCATCCGAAGGATTCACTGCCCTTCGGTCGGTGCACGAAATGTCAGAGTCAGCCATAAAAACATTTGAGATCATCAACGACCTGCTTCGGCCCATGGGCTCACCAGACGGCATGGTTGATGACGTGAATTTGCCACGTCAGCAATATCCATCCACCTACGATGCGAACGGGTATGTGGACATCCTTTCGACCGAAGTTATCCGGTCCAGCGATACCTTGTATGGGGATCGAGTAGTTCCGTTCATTACGGAGCGCACCTTGGAGATCGATACACCTGCCGACATTGAGTATTTGGAGTACCTCGTGGAGTTGAATCCAGATCTAGTTGAGAGTTTGTTCACATGAGAGATCCCGCCAATAGGCATGGAGAGACTCAGTGATCTTCGATCGAAACCCGCGAGAGGTGCCACCGGTGGAGACCTCCTTTCGTCGTATACAAACGCCGATTCCCGCCCCCGGAACCCGGGAACTCCTGGAACGTCTCGAGTCATGTGAGGCTCGGTCGATGCAGGGACAGTTGCCCCTGATCTGGGATCGAGCTGAGGATTTCAGTGTCTACGATGCTGCAGAGAACCGGTGGATTGACTGCACCTCGGCGGCTTTTCTTACCAATGTCGGCCACTCCAATCAGAGAATCTTGGCCGCAATACGGAATGCTGTCGATCAGTCCCTGATTCACTGCTACGTATATGCCAATGAGGTCAGGATTAGGTATCAGGAACGGTTGATTGAGTGGGCTGGCTGGCCGTTCACGAAGTCCTATTTGGTGTCGACTGGATCAGAAGCAACTGAGGCAGCATTCAAGATCATGAGAATGGAGGGTCAACGGCGGGGAAAACGACGGTTGGGTGTCCTCTGTCTGGAGGGCAATTTCCACGGTCGTACGACCGGTGCGCAGATGATGAGTGGGAACCCTACAGCGAGAGAGTGGCTCGGGTTCATGGATCCGGATATCCACCATCTGCCATTCCCCTATCCATGGGTTATGGAAGGTCAGGATCCGGCAGCGTTCTTTGAGGAGGGCATCCAACTGCTTGTGAATCAGGGTTTGGATCCTTCCCGCGACCTCTGTGGAATTATGCTTGAGACGTTCCAGGGATGGGGGGCGCTATTCTACCCTGACGATTATGTGGCGGCCGTAGAGGCCTTCTGCAAGGAGGTCGGCGTTATTCTTGCGTTCGACGAGATGCAGGCCGGATTCGGCAGGACTGGTCGGGATTTCGGTTTCCAACACTATGACGTCGAACCTGACCTGATCTGCTGCGGAAAGGGCATGAGTGGAGGCCTTCCGCTCTCCGGTGTTCTAGGACGGTCGGAGTTGTTGGACGTGGCTCCGACTGGAAGCATGAGCAGCACACATTCGGCGAACCCACTTGCTTGCGCAGTGTCACTCGCGGTCCTTGACGAAATGGTCGAACGAGATTTGTCGGTTGAGAGTGCGCGAAAGGGTGAACTTCTGCATCGCGGACTGTCAGAGTTACGTGAGACCTATCCAGATCGCATCTCAATGGTTCTTGGCCGTGGGTTGCTTGCTGCAGTGATCATGCGTGACCCTGTAACTGGGTTGCCAGACGCCCGGATCGCTTCCCTGGTGTCAGTGCGATGTATGGAAAAGGGCCTGCTCGTCGTTCACACGGGACGTGAATCGATCAAGATCTCGCCCCCCCTTACCATTTCTGACGAAGCGGTGCTTGAGGCGGTGGAGGTCCTTGGGGAAGCGGTTGGTGAGATCTCAGCCGAGGTTGATTGCTGATCGAGATGACATTGGCAGGGAGAGAGGACATCACAGTCCCTGTCGTTAACTTGAGTTCTTGGCGGGGGTGACTCGGTATCACTGCTATCCTTTCGTATGAGATTGACTGGCCTGTTAGTTCTATTTGCGGGATTCGACAACCTGCTGATCGGTACGGTGACTAGTTGTGATTCTGGCTGTCTCCAGCACTTTCGATCTAGTGCTTCTATCTCGTAGAGGGCCTAGCCAATACTGGTTGGTAAAGTTTGGCCAGTGTTGGATCGGATGCCCAGGGAAGCTCCATGGCTCTGAGTGAGTGACAATGATCATTGACCGTGACCTCGCCAGTTTTCTCGTCCTTTACGATGAGTCGATCCGCTCAGTATTGGCGAAAATCGAAGGGAACACTAAGGGCCTGGTCGCCTGCATTGATGGCGCCGGAGTTCTCCAGGGCCTGTTGACCGACGGGGACATACGTCGCTGGATGATTGAGTCAACCGATTTGGATCTTGAGTCGCCTGTCGGGACCATCGTTAATACGAACATTACCTCAGCAAAGATCGATACCAATCCGTCGGTGGTAGAGGCCATGTTCGATCACAACGTGCGTGTGGTCCCGTTGACCGACTTGGTAGGTCGTTGCGTTGCGTTGGCGTGGCCGACACGGAACCATTATGTGATTGATGGCCGTCGAATTGGAGTCGACAACCCGTGCTTTGTCATCGCCGAAATCGGAAACAACCACAATGGCGACTTGGACACTGCCTTTCGACTGATTGATGAGTCGGTCGCAGCGGGAGCTGACTGCATTAAGTTCCAGATGAGGGATCTATCGACGCTCTACTCAAACCAGGGAGATGCGGACGACCGCCGAGAGGATCTAGGTTCCCAATACGTGTTGGACCTCCTGCAGAGATTTCAGTTGACGCAGGCGGAGATGACGATGGCCCTGGATCGCGTTCGAGAGGTTGGGGTGATTCCACTCGTGACCCCGTGGGACGTGGCCAGCATGAGATTCTTACTTGATCAAGGAGTGCCGGCATTCAAGACGGCATCGGCCGACTTTACGAACCTTGGTTTCCTTGAGAATTTGGCATCTACTGGACTCCCTCTCATTTGTTCAACTGGGATGACTTCTGAGGAGGAAATCCACCAGTCGATTGAGGAGCTCCGTGGGTTTCAGGTGCAGTTCGCTCTACTTCACTGCAACTCAACCTACCCTGTTCCGTTCAAAGACGTAAACCTCAAATACATGGAAAGCCTCCGTGTACTTGGCGACTGTCCGGTCGGGTACTCAAGTCATGACCGTGGAGCCAGCATCTCAATTGCCGCGGTCGCGCTTGGAGCGAACATCATTGAGAAACACATTACTTTGGACAAATATTTGGAAGGCAACGACCATCGAGTCAGCCTTCTACCGTCTGAGTTCACGAAAATGGTCGACGGAATCCACGAGGTCGAGATTGCACTTGGTGACGCAGGCCCGCGCCATTTGAGTCAGGGTGAATTGATGAACCGTGAATCCCTCGGGAAGAGCCTGATCGTAAACTGCTCTCTGTCGCCTGGAGACGTGATCGAGGCGCACATGCTGGAAGTCCGAAGTCCAGGGCATGGAATGCAGCCAAACCAGATTGGCAATGTCGTTGGAACGGCCGTGTCGCAGGACCTTAAACGTGGTGACTTTCTGCGTCAGTCACACTTCGGCCAGGTGCTGGCTGAGCCGCGCCCGTATGGATTTAGGAGGCCATTTGGAATTCCTATTCGTTATCACGATCTCAATGATCTTGGTGAGCAATCTAATTTCGATCTCCTAGAGTTCCATCTCAGTTACAAGGATCTGGAGGTTGACGAGAAAGCATTTTTCAATGAGGTGAGCGATCGTGACCTCGTAGTTCATGCACCAGAACTCTTCGAAGGAGACCACGTGCTGGACCTTTGCGCTACCGATCACGACTATCGAGAGTTATCGATCAAACACCTCGCACGTGTGATAGACGTGACACGACGACTTGCAGTGTGGTTTGGCCGCGCCGATCTACCTCGGATTGTCGTGAATGTAGGAGGGTTCACACAGGACGCACCGCTAGCTCCAAGGGATCGAGAGATGCGGTATGCGATGGTGATTGACTCACTTGAACAGATCGATCTGACTGGGGTTGAGATCCTTCCACAGACCATGCCACCGTTTCCGTGGCACTTTGGTGGCCAACGCTTCCAGAACCTGTTCATGGATCCGTGGGAAACGGCGGATTTCTGTCGCGACCATGGGTACCACCTCTGTCTCGACACTTCGCACTCTAAACTCGCTTGCAACCAGCACCACTGGTCGTTCAGCGACTTCGTGTCCACTGTGGGACCTCATGTGTCCCACATTCACGTGGCTGATGCTACGGGTGTTGACGGAGAAGGCTTACAAATTCTTGAGGGTGAGATTGACTTCAATGT
>JASMKJ010000471.1 GCA_030749275.1 Acidimicrobiales bacterium | reverse complement strand
TCAAGTAACGGAAGCCGTCATTGGTCGTGATATCGATCGTGAGGCTGACGTAACGTCCATTGGCCATTCGGAGCACGGGCGACCAGTTCTGACCGCCCTTGAAACCAACCGTTGGGTCTTGTCCTGTCATTTCTATGGCTGCGAGATCGTTGATCATCAGCGTGCTCTCAGCCATCGATACTTCAACTTTTTGGCCTTGGCCTGTGCGGTCTCTTAGGTGCAAGGCAGCCAACACCGCACCTAAGGCGTGCAGCCCCGTACAGGTATCAGAGTGCGACATCGGGTCATTTCGGGGCTCTTCGCCACGTCGCCGCGCCACCATTTCCGTAACCCCTGCTTCGGAGTGAATTGCAGATGCGAACGCGCCTTGATCTGAACGCGAGTTGCCATGTCCCCACCCGCTTACCGACCCCATAATGATCTTGGGGTTCGCTTCCCTCAGTCGGTCAAAATCGATGCCAAGACGTTCCATCACTCCCGGCCGGTAGTTCTCCAGGACGATGTCTGCTTGAGGCACGAGTTGAAGGAAGAGGTCTCGTCCGTGTTCGGAGTGCAGATCAATCGAAATGCATTCCTTTCCCGCGTTGTATTGCACAAAATATGGTGAGAGTCCATCGACTCGAGGGACCAATAGACGGGTGAGATCACCGTCAGGTGGTTCGACTTTGATGACGCGGGCTCCTAAGTCGCTGAGTAGCCGACCACAAATAGGCCCGGCTAAAGCTCTGGTGAGATCTAGAACCAGCAGATCCGATAGCGGTTTTTCCATAGATCCGAAAGTTAGTTGCCGAAGCAATGGGCGTGCTGAGGGTCACCCATGCACAAAACGATGACCTGAGCGATCGAACGGGTCCGCGCTGAGATCAAGAAACTCCTCTCTCAGTTCATCCCAAAGGGTGAGTCGTTCCCAGTCGGGTTCACAAGGCATCTCATCTTCGTCAAGAAAAGGGTTCGGCAAAAGAACAGTGAGAAGTTGTTCTTGGGCTCCGTTGTAGAAACGAAGCCCCCACGACACCGGTGCGTCTTCTCTCAGCAAACGGTAGAGCTCCGCTCGTTGACAAGGTCGGATCGCAGCAACTTCGGGATCGGTCGGATTTGAAGGGTCTCCATATGTCGGCCCTATACATATATGCATATGCCACTGGTCGAAATCGAGGGTCGCGTATCCGTCCAACATCGTGATCCGGGGAGCACAGGGCGCTTTGATTTCGTATGCAGCTCCCTGAACAATCGGACCAAATTGCACCGTCTGCCAGCGTTCGAACACTTTTTCCAACAAACGGAGAAGAACGTCTTCGTCAGTAGACAGAGGAAAAATTTCGACTAGTCCGTTGCCAGGTTCATCCACTATTCGGCTGACGGATTTCACCGAGGTTTAGACCTCGATCCCGTATAACTCGGCCGCGTTGTCTTGAAGGATTTTTTTCTGTACGTCGGGGGCGAGTTCTTGTATTGCGTCCCTGACACGTTCAACACTGTGTGGATATAGACAGGTTGGATGCGGGATATCGGTTTCGAACATGATTCGGTCCGGTCCTATGTGTTCTACCGCAGGGGCGAGAGTTTTCGATTCGAACCAAAAACAGCCGTAGAACTGTCTCTTGAAATATTCGGAAGGCTTCATCGACAAGTGGGCCAAATGTTCCGGTGCCGTTTCACCGCACTGATAGTCAAGAGCATCCAACAGGAACGGAATCCAACCAACCCCTGACTCCACAGAAACGAAGTTCAGGTTTGGGTAACGCTCCGGGACATCACTCACTAGGAGATTCACCATCCAGCGCAATTGGCCGAGGAAAATCGCTGCGCCTCCGAGACTTATTTTGACGTCGCCGGACCAGGTGTCGTAAGGAACAGATCCAGACCAGTTGATATCTCCCTCAGAGGCTCCGATATGAAAATTGATTGGCATCTCTAAGGCTTCGCAGATTTCCCAGAATGGACGCCATTCGGGTTGCGCGAAATTTGGCATACCTGAGTCGTGGGGATTGGAGCACATCACGATCCCTTTAGCCCCGTTTTTCTGCATGCGATCGACCTCGGCGACGCAAGCATCAATGTCCCACCAGGGGACCAGGGCCATCGGGAGAATCCGTCCACCGGAGCGCTGTTGCAAATCGCTCATCCAGTCGTTGTAGATCTCGACACAGGCAATTCGCAAGCCCTCATCTTCGACTCGCAAGAAATTTTGGTTTCCAAAGCCACCAACATTTGGGTAGACGATCCCGTGGCTAATGCCCATGCGATCCATCAGGTCCAGACGCGCATCACAGTCGTAACTGGCAGCGTGAACCATATCGATGTCGGCTTTGAGGAATCGCAATCCGAGCATCTTTTCGCCATCGGGCATGATGGCGCTCACTGCTGAGTCCCCAGCTATCGGTATGTCACCATTGACAACCCATTTGCGACGACCTTTGTGTTCTTTTATCTGAGGAACCAAGTCCTTGTATTTGGCTGGCGCCAAACTGGTCCATAAATCATGCGGTTCTGACCAGTGGGTATCCGAATCAATAATGCTGATACCCGGAAAGATCTCACTAACTGCCGACATGTACGCCGCCCCTCTGCAATCTGCTCCCTACCGGACGACTGTAGTTTCCCGTCACCTATCAGACCGGCTCAAGTTCAAAGACCGTCGGGCGGCTCTTACTTGTTGCAGCCGGCACATCGGACCTCGCAGCGGAAGACGTCGGTGCGTTCGCTTCAAAATTGACGGGCTTGGTAGCTGCGGTCAACAGCACCAGAGCACCGAGCAGCGCCATCGCAAACACTGCTCCCAAAGGAACAACTCGAAGCGTAGATAGATCAGCAAGGAACCCAACGATTGGTGGCCCTGCCAAACTGCCGAAACCTGACCAGAAGAACAGCATGCCGGTAACAGCGCCAATACCCATCAACCCGAAGTAGAAGGCAACCACATCACCCGCCAACGCGACGAACCCCCCGTACGTAAGGCCGAGCAGTGCCGCAAAAATAACTAGAAGGAAGTACCGTCCGTTGGCGATGATCCAAAAGAAGTAAGCAACCGGTTGAGCTAAAAGCGCTATCTGGAGCAGACGAACCGACCCAAGTTTTCCAGCAACAGCCGTCAACAAAAGCCTTCCCAAAATGCTTGAGGCACCGACAACGCTCATCAACAGCGCCGCCTTTGAAGGTGCGATGCCGTCATCTTCAGCAAACTTGATGACGAAAGCGAAAGCACCCATCAACGCCATTGACATGAGCCCGAAGGCAACCGAAATAGTTTTGAATTCCTTAGTTCGCATCACTCGACGAACATGACCCTGCGCGCCCCCTGGAGCTTGGGATGGTGACCGACGCACCAGCACCAAACCAACGAGAAAGCCCATCGCGGAGATCACAGCCAGTATCCGGTAGCTACTCCGCCAGCCTTCCGTCTCAATGATCGCTTTGGCGAACGGGACAAGTGCCAACGTGCCAATTCCCGAACCTGTAGCGGCTACGCCTTGAGCGAGAGCTCTGTATTTCACAAAGAAGGTGGCCACGGTCGAAAAAAGTGGCGAACAGAAGATCCCACCACCAAAACCACATCCGAGGCCGTAAACGATGTACCCCTGCCAAATAGCCGTCACGAACGATGTTGCTACAAGGCCACCACAAAAAAGTGTTCCACCAATGATCAACAAAGGCCGAGGGCCGTAGCGATCGGCCCAACGACCGGAGATGGCACCCGTTCCAAAGAACAGAAACATCGAAACTCCGAAAACAATCGACGTGGGGCCGAGTTTGGTGTCGAACTCTTCGCCCATCGAAGAGACAAACGCTCCGAATGTGTATAGAACGCCGAAGGCAACTCCATTTGCTATGGACGCGCCAATAGCAACTGCCCATGCTCGAGGGGAATCAAAATGATCGGTTGCTTCACTCATGTTCTCCGACATCGTAAGCGAGTCACCTACCTTCGTCGCTTCCAAGACGAAGTTGTCGCCGATACTTCCTGGTGGGAAACATCCTTCTCCTCTATCGTGTTGCGATCACCCAAGGCTGAACTATCAGGGGGCTCGGTGGAGGAACATCACGGTTTACTTAAGGTGAACCCGGTGGGTTCGTTGGGCCCTGGTGATCGGCTTTTGGTGCTGCTGCACGGTTTCGGTGCGGACGAAAACGATTTAGCACCGCTGGTACAACACATCGACCCTGATGGGCGTTTCACCTCTGTCTGCTTTCGAGCTCCAATTGATCTCGTACCTTTTGGCGCAGCGTGGTACGAACGAGACGACGCCGGGGTTGTCGATCCTGAAACCTTCCGGTCCTCGATAACAGCAATTGACGGGACTATCGACGCGGTATGCGAGGTAGGAAGTTTCGACCGATCGGAGACGGTTCTCATCGGATTTTCGCAGGGATGCGCCATGACGCTCGCCGTGAGTCTCTGGAAAGAGCTCGACATCCGTCCCGCGGCGATGGCGTGCTTGTCGGGCATGCTGCAGGAGATACCAGATTTTGAGTACGACCTCACGCTAGTTCCCAACACGTTGATTCAACACGGCACCCTTGACCCGATGGTTGATGTCGAACGGGGACGTCGAATTCGAGACGTGCTCATTGAAGCCGGCCATCAACCTGAATACGCGGAGTATCCGATGGGTCATGAGATTTCAAATGCTTCGTTGTCCGATCTCAGGGATTGGTTAGCAACCACATAATTCAAAGCGGTTTCAGGTTGAAGACTTCGGGGCGTCGATCTGCAGGAAGATCCGGCTCTTGGACAGTGTCGATGGTCGGACTTCCAGCCGCTTGATGTAAATAGCTAGCCTCAGGCCGCACCCGCAAGAACAATGTCATCAACAATGCACCACTGAGAACCGAAACAGTTATCGCTCTTGAAGCTCCGAACACTTCGGCAATTTCCCCTACAAGCAGCATGCCCAATGGCAGCATTCCAATCGCGCTACTCAACAAACCTAAAGCTCGACCCCGACGTTCTTCTGACACAGAATCCATGACGAGAATTGCCTGGGTTGAACCAAAAAAACCCATGCCTACAGCTGCCAGGGCAAGAAAGACAGCGGAGGCCGCGTACCACGGCGCTAAAGCAAAACCGGTCATGAAAGCGAAAGCGATATAGGACCCACTGACGTAAAGCAGGCCGCGGCGTCGAGGCTGATAATGCGCGACGCCGAGGGAGCCGATGAACATACCGATGCCCAACATGGCGGCTAAGAGACCGAGCAACGCGGGACCTACATTGAATTTCCCGCCGACCACTTGAAGCAAGGGGGTTGAGGAGA
>JASMKJ010000470.1 GCA_030749275.1 Acidimicrobiales bacterium | reverse complement strand
GGCCGGTGTATCGATTGGTTTACTGGCTTTCACTTTCATTCGGTGGCGCTCCGGGCGGAATATAGAACTGTCCGAAGAGGATCTCCGGATAGCGCGGTCACTCAGGGAGCAAAATTGAACGGCCCTCAACCAAACTTCCAGGGTGATAGCAAACTGGCCGAAGAACAAGAATTTCTTCTGCGCTCCTTAGACGACTTAGAACTCGAATACGCCGACGGAGACCTGAGTGATCCAGAATATGAAACCCTTCGAAACGACTATATGCGTCGTCTAGCCGCAGTGGCCCGGACCCGCAAGGGGGAGCAACCCGACGAGACCGAATCACGGACTGGTCAACGATTCTGGTGGCTGGTACCGATAGCAATAGCCGCTGCTGTTTGTGGTATCGCCGTGGCACAATTCTCCGGTACACGGGCCCCTGGCGAACCGATCTCGGGTGACATTGACAGTTCGCCAAGAAGCCGACTAGCAGATGCCCACAACCTGTTTTACGCCGATGATCTTGTAGGAGCTCGAGAAGCCGTCGAACAGGTGCTACGCGATGCACCGGATATGAATGAAGCATTACTGCTGTCCGCTCGACTCCACGAAAGATCTACGGACCCCCTATCTGCGGTTCGACAACTTGACCAGATTTTGCGCGTCGAACCACAAAATGTTGAGGCTTTGACATTGCGTGGCTGGATATTGGTTCGAGTTGACGATCCAAAGGTCCAAGACGAAGGAATCCGAAACCTCGATCAAGCTGTTGAATTACATCCCGAGGGATATGACACGTATGTTTTTAGAGGTTTCGTAGCACGAGAATTACAAGATGACTTCGAATTAGCCATTCAGATGTATCAAATGGCCCTCGACCGCAACCCGCCCGGAGCGATGCAGTCGCAACTCGGAAGAATCATTGAAGAGATGAGACTGGAAGGAAGCTCCAAGCTTGAGTGAGCTTATGCCCAAGGATCTACACCAAAGTGGTGCACGCGGAATCGCCCATCGCAAGGGAACCGGCTAGCTGAGGTGCGGTCTCTCCGTGCAAGCCAGCCAGCATCCCACGTACAAGCCCTCGATCGATAGCACAAAGAACAGGATGGTCAATAGCCGCTTGGCCGAACGGGCAATGCTCCGACACGATTCGAAGCTGACCTCCCGAACCTTCGGTGTGAGCTACGAACCCATGTGAGGTCAAGGTTTCTGCAACTGTGGTAACCGCCGATTGGAGGGAACGATGGGCGTCGCCAGGAGCCATCTCAGCCGCCAAATGAAGGCCATATTCGTGGCCCACTTCTTCCGCGAGTCGTTCCGCATCTTCAGGTGGCAAAAGCGCTAATGACCTGCCGAGAAGAGTTCCTAGCAGGTCGTCATGGCGCGCTGGAAAGTCGAATGTAACTTCAGATTTGGCTGAGCGGTACCGCTTTGACGGTCGCCCTGCCGTCAACGCACGCTGGATATCGACCACTAGGTGACCAGCCGCCGCCAGCTTGTCCAGATGATGGCGAGCAACATTGTTGTGAAGGCCCATGGTCTTGGCTACATCGGAAGCAGTCAGACCAGCTTCAGATTCCCGCACTCTCCAATAGATCTCTCGTCGCGTTGGGTCACCAAATGATGCCGTTATCGACTCGACAGCAGCCGAGAAATTTTCAGGAGTGAGTGAGCGCCCGTTCACACCACTAGATTCTACCGAGACTCCGGTAGTAAGGACTCGTTCTTAGTTCAATGGAGCGATACGTAGACGATGACGATTTCTGACAGTGATATAGCCGAAGCTGCTGGCCGGGTGGTTGATCCCGAGCTAGGCAGAGATCTCCACACAATGGGAATGCTTCGCGGCGCGTCCATTGCGGGAGGTAACGCACATGTCTTAGTTGCGCTGCCAGCCGATGACTGGCCAGCAAGCGGCGCGGTAACGACACTGATAGAAGCAGCGCTTTCGAATTTCGAAGAGGTTGACTCAATCTCCGTTGAATTTGTAACGATGGACGAAGCAGAACAAGCCGCTGTTCGCAACCAACTGATCGGTGATCCATCCTCCACCGTGGGCACACAACAAGCGCACGGTCACGCTGAGGGGCGAACGGTTCCTTTTGCAGAGGCCGGTAATCGCACCCGGGTCATACTTGTGGCGAGCGGAAAGGGTGGGGTCGGGAAATCAAGTGTTACTGCGAACCTGTCCATCGCATTAGCCCAACGCGGGCTTCGCACCGGCATCGTCGACGCCGACGTATGGGGATTTTCTATTCCGCGCATGCTTGGAGTCGAACGCCCTCCCACCGTCATCGACCAGATGGTCATCCCCGTCGAAGCCAACGGCGTTCGATGCATATCGATGGGATTTTTCGCCCGTGAAGACCAACCCGTGATTTGGCGGGGCCCCATGCTTCACAAGGCCCTAGAACAGTTTCTCACCGATGTTCACTGGGATGATCCAGATTATTTGTTAATCGACCTACCACCAGGCACTGGCGATATCTCATTATCTATTTCCCAATTCCTTCCCAAATCAGAGTTAGTCGTAGTCACCACTCCGCAGCCCGCAGCGCAGAAAGTCGCACAACGAGCCGCATATATGGCTGAAAAGGTCAACCTTCAAGTGCGAGGCGTCATCGAAAACATGAGTTGGTTTAGGGGAGATGATGGAAAGCGGTACGACATTTTTGGGTCTGGTGGAGGCGAAACCCTGGCCGAAGAACTAGGTGTTCCACTGCTCGGACAAGTGCCGCTGGTAATCGGACTGCGAGAAGGTGGCGACGTGGGACTGCCAGTCATCGTCGCTGACCCCTCCAACGAAGCGTCCGTCGCGTTTGTGGAAATTGCTCGACTGCTAACTGAAGAATTCTTACCAACACGCAGATACAACGAAGGTCTCAAACTTGTTTGAGTCAGAATAGAAGTGTGGTAGCTCTCGACGAACTGCGATTTGACAACCGTTTCACAGCGTCACTCCCTGGTGAGAACGCCGGGGGCACTGTTCCGCGACAAGTCGCTGGTGCCTGCTACAGCAGAGTCTCACCAACACCTGTAACGCGACCGACACTGGTCGCCCATAGCTCGGAGGTCTGTGAGCTCCTTGGGCTCACGTCGGAAGAACTGCAGGACACGAACTTTGCCGACGTATTTTCAGGTAATCGTCTACTGAAAGGAATGGATTCGCACGCCACCTGTTATGGGGGTCATCAGTTCGGGAACTGGGCTGGCCAACTAGGCGACGGACGGGCAATAGCGTTAGGTGAGGTCATCGATGTCAATGGTGATCACCAGATGCTTCAATTGAAAGGCGCTGGCCCCACCCCATACTCACGATCGGCAGATGGGCTTGCTGTTCTCCGTTCGTCGATACGGGAGTTTCTTTGTAGTGAAGCCATGCACCATCTCAGGGTGCCCACGACAAGGGCCCTGTCGTTGGTGATTACGGGAGACCAGGTGGTTCGCGACGTGCTCTACGACGGTAACCCGGCCCCGGAGCCCGGAGCCATCGTTTGCCGGGTCGCCCCCTCATTCATCCGGTTTGGAAATTTTGAGATTTTCGCGGCTCGAGGGGACCTAACGACCCTGAAGAAGCTGGCTGACTTTGTGCTCCGCACAGAGTTTCCACACATTGAAACAGGCACCCCAGAGTCTTATGTAGAACTTCTGAAAGAGGTAGGGGAACGAACCGCTGACATGGTTGCAGAATGGCTCCGTGTCGGGTTTGTTCATGGCGTCATGAACACCGACAACATGTCGATTCTAGGGCTAACTATCGACTACGGACCCTACGGTTGTTTAGACAACTACGATCCGAATTGGACTCCCAACACAACCGACTTTCAGCATCGGCGATACAGGTATGGCAATCAGCCTTCTGTAGCTCAATGGAACCTTGTTCAATTGGCGAACGCCTTATACCCACTCGTCGAAGAAGTTGAACCGCTTCAAGAGGCCATAGCGAACTACACAAGCCGCTTTGAAATGGTCTGGTCAAAAATGTTGGCTGCGAAGCTCGGATTGCAGAATCTGGACGACAACAAAGATAAAAGTCTGGCCAAGGACGTTCTTTCCGTCCTTCAAACTGTCGAAACCGACATGACGATATTTTGGAGAGAACTTGCCAAAGTGGACCTCACGGCGACTGCTGACAAATTAGAACG
This sequence comes from Acidimicrobiales bacterium, assembly GCA_030749275.1. Lineage (GTDB taxonomy): Bacteria > Actinomycetota > Acidimicrobiia > Acidimicrobiales > Poriferisodalaceae > UBA6944. The sequence continues at coordinate 85 of JASMKJ010000470.1, read as the reverse complement.
CAGTCAGCCGTTGATGAACGCCGTGTACCAACCGGGTTCTATGACATCAGACCAAAGAGCGTCATTTGTCGAATTTGCCGACAAC
>JASMKJ010000469.1 GCA_030749275.1 Acidimicrobiales bacterium | reverse complement strand
AGGCATCGCGCCACATCACAGGACAAACGCTGCAGGTAAACGGCGGAACCAACTTCAGTTAGATCGCTGTGTGTGTGACCATGAGCCTGAGATTCGTTGGTGGGGAGTGCGGTGAACCTTGCTGATGAGCAATGATTGTCGTGTGCATAACAGATCTGATGTGGCTCAGGAGCTGGCGCGCGTAGCTGAACGCGACAACGAGGTCAGAGCTTGGGTTTCCCGCCACAAAGATGATGACATCATTGAGGCCGTCGATGCAGCTACGGACGGGTTGTTATCTGGGTGGACACTGGGAGTTAAAGATGTCATCAACACCTTTGATCTTCCAACCGAGCGGGGCTCTCCGATCTACCGGGGAAACCAACCTCTAGATGATGCCGCTTGCGTGGCTTTAGCTCGTGAAGCTGGCGCTGTGGTGACGGGCAAGACAGTCTCCACCGAGTTCGCGTTATTTACTCCCAACATCACAAGAAATCCTCACGATTCTGCCCGCACTCCTGGAGGAAGTTCGAGCGGTTCAGCTGCTGCTGTCGCAGATGGGCAAGTGCGTTCAGCTTTGGGAACTCAGACTGTTGGTTCAGTCATTCGCCCTGCTGCGTTCTGTGGAGTCGTCGGCTTCAAGCCGACACGACAGCTCCTGCCCATGGCTGGAGTCGCTACCATGTCGCACTCCATCGACTCCGTAGGTTGGTTAACCCGCGATGTCGCAGACAGCACAACGATGTTTCGTGCTTTGTCAACAGCGACGGCAAGTCAGGAAAGTTTGCAAGGCAGGATTGGCAGATATTTGTCTCATCAATGGGCGGCCGCTGCTCCCGAGACAGTCAAAGTTATGGACTCTTCATGTTCAGCCCTCAACGATGCAGGGGTGGAAGTCGTGGACGTGGAAACCCAGCCACACCTGGAGTCGGTATTTGACGCCGCGGACACAATTTTGCACTACGAAATTTTTCGGGTGTTCGCATGGGAGCGGACGAACCACTCGGATCTGATTAGTGATCTCGTTCAGAGGATGTTTCTAAAGGCGGAATCTATTGATCTTGATCAGTACCTGTCCGCGCAAGCAGTTTTACGTTCAGCTCAACAAGCACATGAACAGTTCATGGCCGCCAGTGGATTGGACGGTCTTTTGACGCCGAGTGCTCCCGGCGAGGCTCCATCGATCGAAACCACTGGTGATTCTATTTTCAACCGGGTTTGGACCTCCCTTGGAGTCCCTACTATCCACCTACCCGTGACGCTTGGACCGTCAGGCTTGCCAGTTGGTGTTCAACTGGTTGGTCAGTCGTTGTGTGATCAACGTCTCCTCGCTGCAGCTGCAGTAGTTGAAGATTCCTTCGGTATTGCGACATGACTAATTCTGCTCCCCTCGCTGGAATTAAGGTTCTTGATGTTTCCAGTGTTCTGTCCGGTCCGTTGACGACGATGTTGTTAGCTGACCTCGGGGCCGATGTTGTCAAGGTCGAACCACCATCAGCTCCTGATTTCACTCGGGGAACAGGTGCAGCGCACAATGGAATGACCGCGTATTTTTACAACACCAATCGGGGCAAGAAAGCAATCGTTGTCGATGGCAGACATCCTGTTGGTCAGAAAATTTTGCAACAACTTGCAGACCAGGCCGACGTGGTGGTGCAAAACATGCGTCCTGGAAAAGTTGCTGGAATTGGACTCGACCCACACGAATGCATGAAGCGAAACGAATCTCTGATTTACGCGTCAATTAGTGGTTATGGCAGTGACGGCCCTATGGCTAACGAACCGGTGTATGACTATGTCATTCAGGCCGTCACTGGGATGGTTGACGCTCAACGGGACCCAACCACTGACGCCATCGACCTCACTCGTCATTTCCCGGCAGACAAAATCACCGCCCACGCGACCGTTGAGGCGATCCTTGCTGCCTTATTTGCTCGCGAACGTCACCCGCAGCGGCAGGGGCAACATGTCGAGGTCAGTATGCATGAAGCCAATCTTGCGTTCATGTGGGTCGATTCGATGATGCAGCACAGCATCACCCAAGAAGCAGACGGCCCGAGTATCTACCCCGCTGAGTATTACCGGGTGTACCCGACAACCAACGGTGCGATAGTGATTATGCCTTTGATGACGCCTCCTGCCGGAATTTGCAACGCCATCGGTCGAGTTGATTTGGCGGACGACCCAAAGTTCGCGAAGCTAGACGGGAGCAATCTTCACGAATTCCAAGAGATTGTCGCTGAACAGGTAAGCAAGTGGACGAACGAGCAGGCGTTGGCGGCATTTCGGGCTCATGATGTTCCCGCTGGGCCGGTGATTCCTCGCGACCAACTTCATTTGCATCCTCAAGCTGTTGCCAGAAACTCCGTGCCGGAACATCATGACGCTGTCATTGGTCCAGTCCGTAGCGCCCGGCCAGCGTGGCGGATGAGTGGAACTCCCGAACTTGTCAATGAAGGCGCTCCTCAGTTTGGTGAACACACAGCGCTGATTTTGAGTGAACTGGGTTACGGTCCTGGGGAAATCCGTGACCTTCGCGAAGAGGGTGTCGTCGCTTGAAGCTAGTGGCAGTACCGGCTCCGGGAATCTAGGGGGCACATTGTTCTACTCTCTTTGGCATGGAGAGCACGCCACAGAACCAAAGACCGGACACCTTGAACGATATTGGGGTATTGAAACGACGGGAAATCGAGGCCCGGATTGTTGCCCCGCTCATCGAAAGATTCGCTGAAGAATTCGGAGAAGAGCAGGTAACTCAACTTGCTCGAGAGACAGTTGTTGACGTAGCGAGAAGCCAAGGCGCTGTTTTGGCTGAACTGATGGGTGGTAACGATCTCGCTAGGTTCGCTGACTCTATGGAGAACTGGACTAAAGGCGGAGCCCTGGAAATCGAAATTCAGG
>JASMKJ010000468.1 GCA_030749275.1 Acidimicrobiales bacterium | reverse complement strand
TCGCAACACCTTCCGCTGTTCGAATCCTCTGTGACTACGGAGCGGAGGTCATCAAGGTAGAGACCGCAAGCCATCCCGACACCATGAGAACCGAGAATCCGTTTGTCAACGATGACCCACATCCTGACAACAGTGTGGGTTACGGCGTCTACAACGCTGGGAAACGCAGCCTGAGTCTTGATCTCAGCAAACCTGAGTCAAAAGAGGTGGTCTTTGATCTGATCAGGTGGGCTGACATCGCTACCGAATCATTTGCTCCAGGGGCTATGGGCCGATTGGGTTTCAGCTACGAAGTGCTCTCGGAAATCAATCCTGGCTTAATAATGCTTTCGAGTTCTCTACTTGGGCAAAGCGGTCCCCACTCAAGCCTCGCTGGATACGGATTCATGGCTGCTGCCATAGCCGGCTACTACGAGTTGACTGGTTGGGCTGATCGGCCACCCGCGGGTCCTTACGGTCCGTATACAGATTTCCTGGCTCCACGGATCGTGGTCGCATCACTTATGGCCGCTTTGGAGAGACGTAGGGAAACAGGAGTTGGGGAACACATCGACTTGTCGCAAACTGAATGCGCACTGCATTACCTAGCTCCAGCGATATTGGACCAAAGCGTCAATGGGCGGACAATTCAGCGACAAGGAAACAACGACCCAAATATTTTTCCTCACGGTGTTTTCCCCGCCGAAGGTGACGACTCATGGCTGGCAATCGCGTGTTCTGACGAAAGTTGGTCCCAGTTAGCCGACTTGTTAGGGCTCAATGATCTCTTAGATGCCGACCAAATCACGCGTCGTGAACATCAGTCAGTAATTGACGACGCTCTTAGCGCCTGGTCATCGGTTCGCAACAGCACGACTGCGGCAGAGGAACTTCAGGGTCTGGGGGTGGCGGCCTACCCAGTGCACGATGCCGCTGGAACCAACTCTGACCCCCAACTAGCTCATCGCCAACATCAGGTCCGAGTTCCACAAAGTCATGCGGGCATGATGTGGACTCATTCCTGCAGAACAAAGATGTCGCGTACCCCCGCTGTCCTAAACCGCGGGGGACCATGTTTGGGGGAAGACAACTTCGAAGTACTGAGTGAACTCTTGGGATATTCCGTGGACCAGATAGCTGACCTAGCCGCCGCTGAGGTTCTCGAGTAGTAAGCGCCTGCTACTGGCTAGCGCTCCACACAAGTGGATACTGCTGACTGTCTAATCGATCGCCATCGCAATGCACTTCGGATCGAAGGTGACCTTGGGTTCCCTTGCGGGTGTCATATACCGCGTCATCCCCGCAATATCGCACGGTGTAACCGCGACGTCGGACGTCTGACCGCAGGTTCCCTCCGGCCCCGTGGACTGTCATCGCATGAAACGCGTACACGTCACCTGGCTCTAAATCCCAACCAATGATGTCGTACCTATCACGCGTGGCTTGGATGTCAGGGATATCGATGTAGTCAGGGTTCCTCTCATACTCTCCGTGCCCTGAGGTCTTCCCGAAGGTCTCCGGTTGATACCAGATATCCCATAAGTGGGAACCCTTTATGAATTCAAGTCCCCCACTGTCGACGGTGACGGTGTCGAGAGCCACCCAAAAAGACATGATTTGCTGTCCCCTGACGGGCCAGTATGGCAAGTCGTTGTGCCAACGAGTTCGATTTTCGGTTCCTGGTTCCTTGACGAACAGTTGGTCATAAAAAAGGTTGACCTTTGACGAGTCGAAAAACTGTGCGGCCAATGAGACAAGCGGTCCTTGGGTGCAGAATCTCTCCATTTCTGAGTCGGTTTCCCAGATTCTGATGTTTCCATGGAACCTACCCACCCCATTATCGGGAACATATCCATGGAAGAACGGCCCTGGTTCATCGATGTCGCGTTCGATGCCTGCCTCGAGGACCTTGAGCCACTCTTCACTTACAACATTCCTAAGCGGCACTGCCCCATCTTGAGCACACGCGACCCGTTGTTCTTCAGTTACCTCATAGCCCATAGCAACAACCTCGTTCCGTGACTTAAACAGTAGGCCAATAGCTGAGCGGTCTTTCTTCGGGCGGAGGCACACGACGGCCCTCTAGTTGTCGGAGGTCATCGACAAGAACACTTCGAGTGTCCGCAGGATCAATCACTTCGTCGATTCGAAGAGTTCCCGCTGCCTCGTATGGTGACGTTGCTAATGAGATTTCTGACACCATTTTTGCTCGCTCAACATCTGCCTCTGCGGGATCCAACTGTTCAAGTCTCGATGCGTATGCAACGTTGACACCGACATCTGGATCCATGAAGCCAATTTCTGCCCCAGGCCACGAGTACAAACCTGATGATCCCAAACCGGAGCCGTTCATAGCGGGAAACGCCAACCCGAAGCCTTTGCGAAGCGTCACTGTCAACGTCGGCGTGGACATGTTGCCTAGCGCTTCAACGAAACGAATTGCCAGTGACAGAATCCGATCGTGTTCAACCGCTTTTCCCACCATAAAGCCCGGGACATCCATCAAGAAGATGACAGGTAGGTTGAATGCGTCGCAAAGACACATCAGCCGAACAGCTTTGCGGCAGGCTTCCGGATCTAAGACCCCGGCGTTGAACATGGGATTGTTGCCAACAATCCCGACAGAAAAACCATCGAGTCTTCCTAAACCAGTGGTGAGGTTGCGGGCGTATCCGGGCTGCAACTCCATGAACGTGCCAGGGTCCAAAAGGGCTGCGCTAAACCGTCGCATGTCGTATCCACGGGTTCTCTTCAAAGGAACCATCTCGGCTAACGAATCGTCCGGCTCTAGGTCGACTCGGAAGTCGCTTCGAGGAGCGGTCGTCCAAGCGTTCGACGGGAGATACGAGAGCCATCTCCGAACCGCTGCATAGCCTTCTTCGAAAGTATCTACACCTACATCAATTTGGCCTGTGATTCGCGAGTGGACATCAACTCCACCTAGCTCCTCGAATCCGATAATTTCGCCGGTCGCCACTTCGAAAACCCTCGGCGAAGTGACAGCCAAAACCGAACCACGCACCTGCACCACGAAATCAGAGAACGCCGATTGGAACGATGAGCCACCGAAACTTTGACCAACGATCATCGTCGCCATTGGAATTTGCCTTCGCCTTTGTGTCAGCTCGGGGTCTGGAGCCACATCGGCTATGCCTTCCGCCCCAATCAAGTCAGGAATCCGACCTCCGCCAGTTTCTCCGATGTACACGTACGGCATACCGCGTTCAAGAGCACGTTCGTAAATCCGATGCATCCGTCGACCGCCCACGATTGCGCTGGAACCCTTCTTGACAGTTATGTCATCCCCACCAATAGCGACAGGGCGACCATCAATTCGACCCTCTCCTCCGACTTTGCCGTCACCAGGAGTGTTGTGTCGATCTTCGAGGCGCATCGATCTGCTGTGCGTCCCAAGTTCGCGAAATGACTCGTCGTCTAAGACACCCTTTATGTGATCTCGGATGGTGGGAGTGCCTTCTTGTCGCATCTTCGCGACCCTGTCCGCTCCACCCATTTCTTCACGGATACGTCGTTGCCGTTCGTGTAGATCTGCGACCGGGTCGTTTGCGCTCTCTTTTTCTTCTTCAGTCATATGTTCCTCGGGGTAAGTCGACAGTTCATCATGTTCTGTCGACTTGCGCTGACGGTCGACACTACGATCATGATTTCGGGTGATTGAACAACGGGGGGCTTGGATGTTGTCTCATTATCGTGTGCTCGACCTAACGGATGATCGGGGCCACTTCGCAGGCTTTTTGCTGGCTCAGTTGGGAGCGGACGTCATTGCGGTCGAACCGCCAGGGGGCCAACGGTCCCGGCACCTCCCGCCGTTCGCAGGCGGCAACGAAAATCCTGAGTACTCACTCCAACATTGGGCTTACAACCGAGGCAAACGATCAGTCGTGTTGGACAATTCCGAACAGCTTCTGGAGCTCTCCCGTACTGCCGACGTTGTCATCGAATGCGGCGCAATGGAAATCGACCTTGAGGAGCTTCGTTCGGTCAACCCTTCGCTCGTAACGGTTTCACTGACCAACTTTGGAGATGATGGTCCCAAGTCAAGTTGGCTCGGAACAGATCTCACTCTCAACGCGGCCGCCGGCCCAATGTCGCTCAACGGCTACCGGGATCGCGCGCCAGTGCGCATTTCGGCACCTCAGGTGTGGGTTAACGCTGGTTCTGAAGCTGCTTGTGCCGCCCTCATCGCGTTAACGGAACGAAGGACGAGCGGAATCGGACAGCATGTAGATGTCTCTGCTCAAGAAGCGATGATCCTGACAGCCCAAGGGTGGCTCACGCCTTCCTTGTGCGGAAATCCCCCAGCTCAAAGAACCGGTGGTGGGTTCGAATTATTGGGAATGGTTGAATTTCGCTTCGTCTACGAATGCGCCGACGGTCACGTCACAATTACTTTCTTGCCGGGTGTTCTGGTTGGGTCGTTTACGAACCGCTTGCTTGAGTGGGTGAACGAACAAGGACACCTAGACGAAGATCTCTACGGACTCGATTGGACCGACTTGTTAACTGAGCGAGACCTCGAAGAGGTCGCATCGATCACAGAGCGGACGGCCCAATGCCTAGCCAACGCGCTCCTTTCCCACAGTAAACATGATCTTTTTGCCATGGCTCAACGAGACAAACTTCTGCTGGTCCCGGTCATCACTCCCGAAGATGTTCTTGAGACACCCCACTACGCCGAGCGAGAGTTCTGGGATGAAGTTGAACTAGACCAGGTCGGGAAAAAGGTGAGATTTCCGGGGCCTTGGGCCCATGGAACTCCCATGGCTGTTAAGCGGCTTGGTAAGCCACCGTTATTGGGCGAACACACACATGAAGTGTTGAATGAGAACCGCGATATCCGAAAAGTGGAAGCTACCCCTGCAGTTGGCAAGCTCCCATTTGAGGGAGTCACCGTCCTCGACTTCACGTGGGTGTATGCCGGACCTTTCGCCACCCGCATGTTGGGCTACTACGGGGCCCGTGTTATCCGAGTGGAGTCCCAAACTCGACCCGACCAAGTACGTACTTCAGGTCTCAGTCGGGATCCTGAAGATCCGGACGGCCCAGAGAACAGTCAGCAATGGCACTCCATCAACGCACACAAAGAAAGTCTCCAGATCAATCTGAAAGCGCCCGAGGCACGGCAAGTCGTTCTAGATCTAGCAGCTAAGTGCGACATCGTTGTTAACGCCTTTTCAGCGGGCGTGCTCGACAGGGTTGGACTTAGCCCGTCAGAACTGCTCGAAGTCAACCCACATCTGATTGTTTGTTCGACGACTCTCTTCGGTCAAACTGGCCCTTTGTCTCCCATTCCGGGTTTCGGAAACATGGGTGCAGCCACTGGCGGTTATTACGAGTTGACTGGTTGGGCAGATCGGCTACCGGCGGGTCCCTTCCTGGCTTACACCGATGCCACTTCCCCGCGTCTGACCGCGGCGCTACTCATGGCAGCCCTTGACTACCGAGAACGTACGGGTGAAGGGATGCTGCTCGATTTCTCACAAGCAGAGGGCGGTATCCACTTCTTGACTGAAGCGGTCCTTGATCAAGAGGTCAACGGATTTGCCCAAAGTCGGATGGGAAATGCTGACCGGTGGATGGCGCCTCATTCGGTTTACGAATGTGCTGATGGCGAAAAGGACCAATGGGTCGCTATCGCTTGCGAAGATGATGGGCAGTGGCGAGCCCTCGCTCAAGCGATAGGCAAAGATGAGTTAGCGAATCTTGAGGCACCTCAACGTTTGGAAAGAGAAGAAGAGCTAGATCAGATCTTGCAGGATTGGTGTCTTCCTCGAGACGCTGCAGAAACTACTGAATTTCTCCAAGCCGCCGGGGTTCCAGCCCATCAGGTTCAAAACAGCCCGGAAGTTACATCCGATAAGCAATTGATGCACCGCAACCATTTTGTTGAGATACCGCACGAAATTTACGACACAACGTGGGCTGAACAATACGGGTTCCGTTTGTCCAGAAGCGACGGGACACCTACAAAGAGCGGGCCGTTGTGGGGTGAGCACAATTTCGAGATTCTGAGTGATCTCTTGGGATATGACGGAGACCAGATTGCGGATCTAGTGATAGCAGGGGTTTTGGAGTAACTACGTTTGTAAACGGTCATGGAATTCGGCTGCGGCAGGCCTTCCGGATTCTCCCGTCAACCAGGTCAGATAATCCGGACGATTGTGGTTACAGAAATTCGCGTTGCGTAGCTGACGTCAAGATCTGATTCCAACCCAACTCCTTCCCATCCGAAAGCTGTCAGGTTCCCGCAAGCAAAATTCCCGCCGGGTATCTACTCTATGTTGAGACATTTGGAGGTTCGCGATGACTGGGCGTATGGCTGAAAAGGTCTCGATCATTACTGGGGGTGCATCCGGCATCGGGAGGGCTTGCTGCCTTCGCTTCGCTGAAGAGGGAGCGAAAATTGTGGTCGCGGACATCAACCTCGAGCGAGCTACAGCGGTTTCAGACGAAGTTGTATCCATGGGCGGCGAGGCGATCGCATTGGCGGTCGATACGTCGATCCCCGAAGAAGTAGAAGGTATGGCTAATAGCGCTGTTGACACTTTCGGCAAAATTGATGCATGTGTCGCTGCCGCCGGAATTTCTCATGCCGGTTACGTAAGTCGAGAAGCCGAAGAGCAGGCCGACGCTGATCGTCATGACCGTCAGGACATGATGCTGATCGACAAATCTCTATCAAGTTGGCAGCGTGTCTTGGACGTCAACCTAACCGGTGTCATGTTGACCAACCAGTTGGTGGCTAAGCAGATGGCTGAATCTGAGGGTGGAGCGATTGTCAACATAGCTTCCGTAGCTGGCAAGACAGCCCTGATTGGGGCCTCGGACTATTGCGTCTCGAAGGCCGGGGTGTGGATGCTGACGAAATGCGGCGCCATAGAACTTGCGCGGTACGGAATTCGGGTGAACGCGGTTGGTCCCGGATACATCAGGACCTCAATGAGCGGTGCCGCTACGAGCAACGACGCCTGGGTTGAGGGTCGAATCAAAGAGACCCCTCTGCGGCGGCTCGGGGAACCATCAGATATCGCCAACGCGTGCCTCTACTTGTGTAGCGATGAAGCGAGTTTCGTCACTGGTGAAATCATCTTTCCCGATGGTGGATTGATCGCCGACAGTCGTTCATAAAGCTGAAGTGGCCATGAACAATCCGACTGTGTGGCCAACGATTCGCTGTGCCAACGCGTCTAGTCACTGACTTCCCAGTATGTGCCTTCGGTTTTCGCGAACAGTTTGTTGTGACCAATGAACAGAGTGAGAACATCATGCATGCCGAAATCCGTTGGCCTGGTGGTGGCGGCATAATGCTCGGCGATCGGTTGTCAGACGATGAGAAACAACCCGAATTGCCTGAGGGTCCGAGCAGCGTCTACATCGCCACTGGCGAGCCCGACGCCCTCTTCGAGCGCGCCGTTCAAGCTGACGCCGAAATCATTAGAGGTTTGACCGAGGAGGGATACGGATCGCGTGGCCCCACCGCAATTGTTCCTGAAGGAAATATGTGGAGTTTCAGAACCTATGCCAGTGAGTGACGTGAACAAGCTTCTACCCCGACGTTCTGACCGTCTAGCGTCTGCATCATGTTGAAAATCGCTGTCGAACCAGATTGCTGGCGCCGTGAGTCCCTAGTCGCCGCGGTTGAGGCCGGAGGAGGAGAGGTGGTCAGCCCCGATAGCGCAGAGGTGTTGGTGTGGGCCGAACCGGCTAGAGCTGACCTTCTTCCACCAATGCTCGACGAAAACTCCAATATCGATTGGGTGCAGTTGCCGTACGCCGGAATCGAACCGTTTGTCGAGATGCTCCGCTCACGACCACACCTCACTTGGACATGCGGCAAAGGTGTTTATGCTTCTCCTGTCGCCGAACACGTTTTGGCTCTCGCCCTAGCAGGATTTAGGGCCGTGAACACTTACTCCCGTGCGGACACGTGGTCCGAACCCCGGGGTCAAAATCTGTTCGGCGCGAAGGTGACGATTCTTGGCGGAGGCGGAATCACTGAGGAACTCTTGCCTCTTCTCGCACCATTTGACTGCGAAGTAACCGTCGTTCGAAATCACACAGTCCCAATGGAGGGCGCCGCCAAAGTAGTTAGTTCAACAAGCTTGCACGACGTCTTACCGAACTCAGATCTTCTGGTACTGGCTCTCGCGTTGACACCTGAAACGACGGGAGTCATTGCTAAGGAGGAGCTTGCATTACTCCCCCACCACGCGTGGATAGTCAATGTCGCCCGAGGTGGTCACGTCGTGACTGATGACCTAGTCGAAGCCTTACGAAACGACTCTATTGGGGGCGCAGCTCTCGATGTCACCGACCCGGAACCATTACCTGAAGGTCATCCCCTTTGGGCACTGGAAAATTGCATCATTACTCCACACATTGGCAACACTCCTGAAATGGGTCTCCCTCTACTTGCTCAGCGGGTAACTGAAAATGTTCAGCGGCGAATAGCGGGCTTACCGCTGATAGGTCCAGTAGACATCGATCTTGGTTATTAACGTTCAAGCGCGAAGAGTTGCGCTGTGTGAACTTTCCACCGCATCAATGCAACGTTGACGAACAGCGCCTACTTCGTCATCAGTCATGGTTCTGTCTTTTGCCTGAAGCCTGAGAGAAAACGCTAGA
>JASMKJ010000467.1 GCA_030749275.1 Acidimicrobiales bacterium | reverse complement strand
AGCTTTGGAGCTTCGATCATTTCGTCAGGCACGATGTCTGTCACGAACGCCATCACACAGAGATCGGCGTCAAGCGACTCAAACGCCACAATTGCCTCGGGGGTGCGGTAGCGGCCGTACTGATGCACGGGCACATTGAGTTCGATCGCCGCCTCTTTCAACGGGTCAAACGGCCTTCCTTCGCGGTCAGGCGGCGGGAAGGCTCCGACAACCTCGTCTTTGCCATTTTCGACAATCGCTTCGAGCACAGCCTTGCCGAATGCCGATTGACCGATGATCGCGATTCGCACTGGGAGACCTCACATAGCGTGTAATGAACATGTTGAAAGCCCAACAAAGATACACGCACTCGACGATTGATTCAGCAATCGTGAGAAATTACGCGGCCTGCACTGCCTGTCCTGGCAGCTGAATCCGAATTGTTACCTTCACTTCCTTGACACCTAAATAGACACTCTTTAGGGTAGGTAATGTGCTGGTAAGTAAGCGCTTACTTACCAGCACATCGACGACCAACCGAATAGCAGTGGAGACATAACCATGACTGCAATTACGATCGGTGGGGCCGCCGGAGCCGGGGCACCCGAAATAGGTGTGCGATTAGCCACATCTCTCAGAATGGATTACGTCAGCCGTCTGGCCTTGAGGACGCTGGCGAAGAAGCTAAACGCAACCCCTGAGGCCGTTTGGATGAAAGAGAACCATCACTGCGGTTTCTGGGAGCGAACGGGCCACAACCTGGCACGAGCATTTGAAGCCATGGGTGAATACGGCGTCACAGATGATTCTCTTGGATTTCCCTCCATGGCACAGGACCCGTTTTTCGGAATGCCACCAGTGGTTCCACGGGACCGATCTGACGAGTTGCGTACTGAGCACCAGGACATTCCGGATGACGATTACACAACTGAACTGACAAGGGTGAACCGTGGTTTCGCCAGGAAGGGCGATGTGGTGCTGGTCAAGCGCGCCGGTTGCTCAACGCTTCAAGATGAAGAAGATGTGATCCACATTGGACTGTTTGCCAGTCGCGACCATCGCGTCGCACGGCTGTCCAATCGCTTGAATACGTCATCGATAGAGGCCGCAGATGTGTTGAAGAAGTGGGAGAAGCGTCGAAGTGCGATCTTCAACCACGTCAATGGCAGCAATCCGCACGACCGGGAACTCTACGACATTATTATCCGCACTGACGCCGCAGATGAAACCCATATCGTTCCGTTTATCCAGAACGAGTTGATGCAGCGCGGAGTACTCAGCGAGTCGGTGCAAGCCAGGCTTCGCAGCGGAGTCCTGGGCACTAACTAGCCTGCCCAGGTGCCTTAGGAGCCCCGGCACCCTGTCACTGCATTGCTGCAGGGCACGGTGTCGTTTTATTCCGAGACTGGCCGGTTGAACACCTTGAAGTTCGCCGGCCCAAAACCGGCCGACTCAAGGAATGACGCGTCCCTCTCATCTTCATCCATCAGGATGGAGTAGATATTGTCCAGGCCGGTCTTCTTGCACTCTTCGACCAGCTTTCCGACGAGTGACTTGCCAACCCCCCGCCTGCGCTGTGCTGAATCCACCGCCAACGCAACGATGCGCGCGCCAGGCGGCAGACCGTACGTCGGCATTTGGCGCTCCGCAACGATGAATCCAATCAACTCATCGCCGTCCTCAGCAACAAAACATCCCCATGGAGGGTGAGGCAGCGCGTCCAGGTATCCGCTCCGAAGAACGCGGTCGATGTAGACATCCCACGTCTTTGAGCGGTCTGGTCCACGAATAGCGTGGTCCAGATTCTCAACCGCATCGATATCCCCGAGTACAAGTTGTCGGACGTTCATTTAGCTCCCTCAAAGTTGTAATTCAATCTTTGCCCCCCCAATCTGGATACTCCTGCTCAAACTTCCGAATACGAAGGTAATCCCGGAGCCTCGCGAAACCCGACGCCGCCTCGCGAATTGACTGATTGGGGTTCTCAACGCTGGAGTTGCGGGCCAGGGCCAGGTGTTC
>JASMKJ010000466.1 GCA_030749275.1 Acidimicrobiales bacterium | reverse complement strand
CGGCTCTGTGGTTGGAAAACGGGTGGCGATCGTGGGGGGCGCGGGATTTGTCGGCCATCACCTTGCTCTCCGGTTGCAGGAAGCGGGAGCGGAGCCATATCTTGTAGACAGCCTTCAGGTGAACAACCTGGGTGCGTTTTCGGCACCGTCAGCTGATGGGCGAAATCTTCATTACCTGGACTTCATCCATGAGCGACTCGAATTACTTCGGACCCGAGGTGTTCCTCTCCACGTGGTGGATGCACGTGACTACAGCGGTCTTACGCGGACGTTTACCAATATCTCGCCAGATGTGGTGGTTCACTTGGCAGCGGTGGCACATGCTGGTCGCGCCAACAAGGACCCATTCAGTACTTTTGACCACAACTCCCGAACTCTTGAGAACGCGCTGGACGCTTCCCGGGACGGGGGCATTCAATTTATCTATTTCTCCTCATCCATGGTCTACGGAGACTTTGGTGCTTCGGAGGTCAGTGAGGATGACCTGTGTGAACCGATTGGGATCTACGGCGCGCTGAAGTATGGAGGCGAAAAGTTGGTGATTGCTTACCAGCAGGTCTTTGATTTGCCCTTCACCATCATTAGGCCTTCTGCCCTCTACGGCGAACGTTGTGTAAGTAGAAGAGTTGGGCAAGCCTTCATCGAGAATGCTCTGGGTGGATTGCCGTTGATGGTTGATGGTGACGGGTCCGACGCGCTCGATTTCACCTACGTCCAGGATCTTGTGGCCGGCGTTGTCTGTTGCATAGGTAATGAGCAGGCGCACAACGAGGTTTTCAACATGACTTTCGGAGAGTCCCGTTCTTTGCGAGAGATGATCGGGATCTTGAAGGAGCAGATCCCTGATCTGGAAGTGGAGTACAAGGACCGTGACGCTCTAATGCCGAAGCGAGGGACACTCTCCGTTGCCAAGGCGAGGGAGTTAGTTGGCTACAAGCCGTCTTGGCCACTTGAAGTTGGTTTGGTGCGTTATCTCGATTGGTATAGAGAACGCTCCAGGGTCAATGGCTAGCCGCAGGGGTGTTGCGTCCAACTGGATTGGGTGCCGACTGTGACCGACCCTGGACCCCAACTCGCCGGCATGCGGTACATGAGACATTCGCTTGGTGAGGCCATTCAACAACTGCAACATCACGGCTGGCTCGTGCTGAGATCGACAAGATCGACATTCGCTAGGAAACATGTGGGCATGTGCCTGCCAACTCTCTATGGACGCCATCGCCGGAATCTTATTTTCTCCAATCTCGATAGATCTGCATTCACCCCTAGGAGGAGGACAAGTTGATCATCGGCGAACTAGATACCGAGACCAGAGTCGTCCTGGTCGCGGAGGTCGGCAACAACCACGAGGGATCCTTCTCGGTAGCCAAGGAAATGGTCACCGAGGCGGGAAATACGGGTGCTGACGCAGTCAAGTTTCAAACATTCCGGACGGAAGACTTTGTATCTACTGCCGATATGGAGAGGTATGACCGGCTCAAGTCATTCGAGTTGACTATCGACG
>JASMKJ010000465.1 GCA_030749275.1 Acidimicrobiales bacterium | reverse complement strand
CTTTCTCCTCTTGAGTCAACAGCACTGCCCGAAACGTCATGAATCCTCACTCGTCAATCATCCCAACAAGGGAAACTACCTTGGTTCCGGACCTTACTCCTCAACGGGCCATATGTCCTATGTGCTGCTGCTCGCCGCTCTGTAGGCTGGCAATGTGTCCGAAAGACAAATCGTAAGTGTCACAGAGTCAGCACTGGAAAAAGTGCTCGAGTTGCGCGCAGGTGAAGACGACGCGGCTCAACTCGCTTTGCGGATCGAAGTCGTTGGGACCCAAGGTGTTGATTATTCCTATGACCTCGCCTTCGAAGTGCTCGAAGAAGCCGATCCCGAAGACGTTCCAACCCACGTAGGGGAGGGCTTGACGGTTTTGGTTCCGAGTCGAGATGTAGCAAAACTGGAAGGAGCTACGCTTGACGTTCCGAGTAACGCGAACCAACCCGGCTTGGTGCTACGTAACCCGAATCGTCCGGAACTTGGACCCACCGCCGCACTCGAGCTATCCGGGACCATCGAGGAGCAAGTCCAAGAGGTACTGGTGAAAAGAATCAATCCTTCTATTGCGGCTCATGGCGGTTTCGCCGAACTAGTTCGCGTGGAAGGCTCGACCGTCTTAGTGAAACTTGGCGGCGGATGTCAGGGTTGCGGAATGGCAAACGCGACTGTTACTGCCGGAATAGAAAAAACCCTGACAGAACTGATCGATGGTGTTGAACATGTCCTCGACATCACAGATCACACCTCGGGCGAAAATCCTTATTTCGCGGCCACCTAACTGACCGGACGGTGCTGGCGATAGCGTCTCTCATCAAGGGCCGCATAGACTCTGAACACCAAAACATCTGGGGGCGACGTGAGAGGCATCATTGGATATGGGACCTATGTGCCCTACTACCGACTAGATCGAGCAAAGATCACAGCCGCCATGGGTGCGGGCGGAGGTCGAGGCCACCGTGCCGTGGCCAGTTTCGACGAAGACACTACGACCATGGGTGTCGAAGCAGCGCGCAGCGCATTGCGAGCAAGCAGCGTGACGCCGTCTTCAATATGGTTCGCGACAGCCAACCCGGCCTATCTAGATAAAACCAACGCTACCGCCATCCAGGCGGCACTCGACCTTCCGCAAGAAACATGGGCAGTGGACGCTGGAGGCTCAGCGCGATCATCAGAAGCCGCAATCCGCGGGGCGATCGGTACGGCCGGAGTTTCAATGGCAGTTGTATCGGACCTCAGAACAGGCAATCCAACGAGCAACGACGAAAGTGGCGGCGGTGATGCGGCAGCGGCGCTGTTATTTGGCGATGACGAAGATGCGCCGGTGATCGCCCACGCCATGGGTGTTGCTGCGTCCACAGGCGAATTCTTAGATCGGTACCGGTTGCCAGGAGAAAGCTCAAGTCGAATTTGGGAAGAACGTTTCGGTGAGCAGGCCTACCTCGCGCTAGCCAACGATGCCATCGAGCGTGCGACCAAGGAGGCCAACATCGGACTGGAAGACGTGGATAAGGTCATTATCGCGGGGCTTCATGCCCGGGCCGTTAGGAGTTTGTCCAAGATTGCCGGTGACAAGTTGGTCGACGACCTCACAGGACGGATCGGGAACCCAGGAACCGCCCAACTTCCTCTCCTACTTGCCTCAGCCTTGGATGAAGCAGCGCCCGGAGAGACCATTCTCTGCACCCATTTGGCCGACGGCGCATACGCCGTTGTGCTCCGCACGACGGACGCGATCAGCGACTACACCCCATTCGCGACGGTTGAATCACAGATTGAGAATGGAAGCGACAATCTCGATTACAACTTGTATCTCACCTGGCGTGGTTTCCTTGACCGAGAACCGCCGAGACGTCCCGACCCGGACCGCCCGGGTGCTCCACCGGCATTTCGTTCCGAAGATTGGAAATACGCGTTTGTCGGATCGCGCGACCGGTCATCAGGAGCGATCCATCTGCCCCCAATGCGAGTATCAATGGATGGTGGGGCAGTCGACGACATGGAGCGCGTGAGAATGGCAGATACACCTGCGACTATTGCCACCTTCACCGTCGACTATTTGGCCTTTTCATTGTCGCCTCCGACCGTAGCGGTTGTAATCGACTTTGACGGAGGTGGAAGGTTCCAAGCCGAAATGACCGACGTCGACCCAGATGAGGTCAAGATCGGAGACCGGGTACAAATGACGTTCCGTCGTTTGTTCACCGCACAAGGAATCCACAACTACTTCTGGAAAGCTCGTCCGTTCTCAGAATGAACGGAAATAATAAGTATCCGTGCATGGGTACGCTCTCATCTAGCAAACTGTTAGTACACAACAAAGGAAAAGTGACATGGCCTCACATGGCATAAAAGACCAGGTCGCTATCGTCGGCATGGGCTGCACGCCCTTCGGCGAGCACTGGGATAAAGGCGCCGACGACATGCTCGTTGACGCAGCACACGAGGCGTACGCCTCGGCCGGAGTAACACAAGACGATATTGACGCTTTTTGGTTAGGCACAATGGGATCGGGAGTTTCCGGGTTAACACTCTCAAAACCGTTACAGCTTGACTACAAACCTGTAAGCCGACTGGAAAATATGTGCGCAACGGGTTCCGAAGCATTCCGAAATGCTTGCTACGCGGTGGCATCAGGTGCCTATGACGTAGTCATGGCGATCGGAGTTGAGAAGCTGAAAGACAGCGGATATTCAGGCCTCACCGGCAGTCGTCCACCAAGCGATGGCACCGATTCATCTTTGACTGCACCTGCGACGTTCAGCCTGTTGGCTCCCGCATATGCCCACAAGCACGGTCTTGACGATGAAACCATGAAAGAGGTTCTGACTCGGATTGCTTGGAAGAATCACAAGAATGGTGCCCTAAACCCCCGAGCTCAGTTCCGCAAAGAAGTGGCAAAGGAAACAATTGCGGGCTCGCCGCTAGTAGCCGGCCCCTTAGGAATCTTCGATTGCTCAGGCGTCAGTGACGGGTCCGCCGCAGCGGTGATAGTGCGCGCCGAGGATGCCCATCGCTACACAGACAAGCCCCTGTACGTGAAGGCCCTGAGCTTTTCTTCAGGACCAGCAACTGGAGCTCTCGACCCGAGTTACGACTACACAACTTTCCGTGAAGTCCGCGCCTCGGCAGAAGAGGCATACAAACAAGCAGGAATCAACGATCCTCGAAGCCAAATAGCGATGGCTGAAGTACATGATTGCTTTACCCCAACCGAGTTAGTACTCATGGAGGATCTGGGATTCGCTGAAGAAGGCACCGCTTGGAAAGAAGCCCTCAATGGAACTTTCGACCTAGACGGTGATCTGCCAGTAAACCCTGACGGCGGGCTCAAGAGTTTCGGACATCCGATTGGGGCATCAGGATTAAGGATGCTCTTTGAGTGTTGGTTGCAGCTCAGAGGCGAGGCACCTCCGGAGCGACAAATCGACTCAGACAAGACACTCGGGTTGACGCACAACCTGGGCGGCCAACCGGGGGCATGTGTATCGTTCGTGTCCGTCGTTGGATCCGAAGTCGGTTAAATCGACACAGATCTAAAAGCATTCAACGACCGTTCATCCAGCCATGTGGATGAACGGTCGTTACGCGTTCGCCGACATTACCGACCATTGGAAGGGTCCAGTTCATTGCGCCTTAGCGATGGTCTGACTTGAATACCTTAATAATCTCGGCAGCAATGCCAGATGCGTCAAGACCCAGCTCCGCGAGTAACTCTTCCGCCGCGCCATGAGGAAGATAGTCATCAGGAGTACCCAACTGCAACAATCTAGGAATTGGTCCCGAACGCCGCTGCAAGGCGTCAGCTACAAGACTGCCGAAGCCCCCTATCCTGCTTCCATCTTCAACGGTTACCACTAGTGATCGATTGACGACTGTACGGATCATCTCTTTATCAACGGGTTTCAACAGCCTGGGATCCCAAACAGAAGCATCGATGCCCTCTTCCTCGAGCAGAACCGCTGCCGCGGTCGCCGCTTTGAGCATCCTGCCGGCAGCCAAAATAGCAACGTCGTTGCCATCTCTCACTAGTCGAGCGCTTAGCCCCTGACCAACGACGCTTGACTCATCGGCGTTTCCGCGGGGCCACCTAATAGCAACAGGTCCGTGTTCTATTTCAAGAGCTTGATCCATCATCAGCGGGAGTTCCTGAAGCGACGAGGGTGAGAAAATAGTCATCCCGGGAACGCGCGCATACATCGCTATGTCATGAATACCGTGATGAGAGGCGCCATCGGGGCCCGTCACTCCAGCTCTATCGATACAGATGACGACAGGAAGTCGGTGGAGGCCGATGTCGTACATCACCTGGTCGAACCCGCGAGCCAAAAAAGTTGAATAAATGGCTACAAATGGTCTGAGACCAGCGCGCGCCATACCCGCTGCCGAAGTCAAAGCGTGCTGTTCCGCTATCCCGGTATCAAAAAAACGTTCGGGATAGCGGTGTTGAAACGGAATTAAGCCCGTTGAACCCGGCATGGCCGCGGTGATTGCGACAACGTCATCTCGGCGCTCTGCAATGTTCACTAACGCGCTGCTGAACTCCGAAGTGAAGCTTTTCCCGCCGGTAGAAGGGGTGTTTCCAGTTACCGGGTCGAACAGTCCGATGTCGTGTAGATGTTTTTCATCGTCTGCCTCAGCTGGAGCATAGCCACGACCCTTATCGGTGAGCACATGCACAACTATTGGTCCGTCCTCATATGAGGAGGCATCGTTCAAAGCCGATTCAAGTGCGTCAATATCATGTCCGTCTATGGGGCCCAGATATCTAACCCCGAGGGTTTCGAAGAACGCCGGAGGTTCCCACATTTCCCGCATAGCGGCGGCCGCTCCGGATAAACCGCGTTTTACTTCTTCCCCGAGCGGCAAGCGGTCAAGAATGCTTACCACCGCCTGTCGACCCTTCACGTAATTCGGTGATTGCCGCAGCCGAGACATCACCGTGGCCAATCTGCTTACCGTGGGAGCATACGATCGGCCGTTGTCGTTGAGGATAATCACGGCTCTTTGCCCATAGTGACCGAGATTGTTGAGGGCCTCGAATGCCATTCCCCCAGTCATAGAACCGTCGCCGATGATCGCTACCACCTGGCGATGTTCGTGCCCGGTGAGATCGAACCCCGCAGCGAGACCGGAAGCCCAGCTAAGTGAAGTTGAAGCATGGCTGTTCTCGACGACATCATGTTCGGATTCAGATCTACTTGGGTAACCGGACAAACCGTGCCGCTGCCGAAGCGTGGAGAAAGCTTCAGAGCGACCAGTGACCAGTTTGTGGACGTAGGTCTGATGACCGGTGTCCCAGATGATGATGTCTCTCGGTGACTCAAACACCCGATGTACAGCGATTGTCAATTCAACAGCGCCGAGGTTGGACCCCAAGTGGCCACCGGTCCTTGATACGGCATCGACCAAAAATTCTCGGATCTCGAGACAAAGCTCTTCTAGTTGTTCATGGTCTAATGCACGCAGATCTGCGGGACTTTGAATCTTTTCGATATGCATGAGGGATTTGTTTGGCGCTCCGAATTACGGGTCACACTATCGGCTGAAAGTTAAATGACAGTGCCAGACGTCCTTCGAATTTTCCACATCCACGACGAGCATTGAATACCAAGGCCAAGAACCATTAACCCTGCGAGACCATCTATCCAATAATGATTAGCAGTAACGACGATACTGAAACTGGTAGCGATCGGATAACCCCACATAGCCCAACGAGTCCAAGGAGATTTCAATACCGGAATCAGAGCCAGCGCACACCAAGCCGCCCACGCAAGGTGCAAACTTGGCATAGCGGCCCACTGATTTGATATCGCCTGTAATGTCCCTGAGTCGAAGGACCACAGACCTCCATGAACTGACAAGGTGTCCACGAAAGAAAACTCCGTGATCGCACCCCCGTATGGAGGTGGAGATGAAAGGAGTCGCGGAGGCATAAGTGGAAAGGTCGCAAAACCGACGAGACCTAAGGCGGTCGTTATGGCTAAGCCGGTGCGGTACTTCAGGTATCGGAGTGGGAAGCGCCGATACAAAAAAACCCCGACCCCAATCGTTACGACGAAGTGGAGGCTGCCGTAAAACACGTTCCAAAACCATAGGAACCAACCCCAGTCCAGAAAGAAATCTTGCAAACCTTCCTCGAAAAAGAGGCCAAGTTTTTTTTCGAAATCGATCACTCGCCGAGCGTTATCTGCTGCTGTTGTGGTTGTTGCCGCAAAAATTCCATTGGATCCGAACTGATTTCGAATCCGGGCATAAACCACGTAAAAGGCGAGTACAAAGAGGACTTCTTTCCACCAGCGCCTCTTGTCGACAACAGATTTGACAGCGGTCAAGTTGTCTCCTCCGGTGTTGAGCGACGGCCACCTATCACAAATGGCACAGCGCCGGCGAGGCTCGCGACGAGAGTAACAGCGTAAATTGCTAGGCCTAATACCACGCTCTGCCCGCTACTGACATTGGAACCACCGAGAAATAGGACTAATGCTGCTTCTCGGATGCCAATTCCCCCAATTGCGACTGGGAGAACCTGAGCGATGAAGACCATTGGGATGAAGGCAACCCAGTTAACTAAGCCGACTTCTATGCCGATTGAACTCGCGATACAGATAACGGCGGTCATCAGACAGGCCTGAAACGCGACAGCGATGGCGAGCAGTCGCAGCATTGAGGCCGGAACTTTTCGGTAGCTGTTGAGACCACGGTGAACCGCTGCAACTGATGCCGAAATACTGTTGTTGCCGCGAATTCTTCCGCCGAGTCGCTGGTGCTGAGCCATCAGAATCAAGATCACTAGCAACATAAGGGTTCCTAATGCGCCCAACAAAGCCACTACCCCGGCGCGACTAGTTACGAGATCCGGGTTCACTCCCAAAGCTATGAGGGTAATGAACGGCAAAACGAGCCAACCAGTCAACCTCTCAATAACAACTGAGGCGAAAGCACTGGAGTGGTCACGGATTTCAGTGCCCATTCGTGACACCCGCAAAATATCTCCTCCGACAGTGGTTGGAAGAAAGTTTCCAACGAACTGTCCTGCTAAGAAATAACCAAAAACAGCGGAGAACTTGAGGTCGTTTCCGAGAGTTCTACACACCTCGAGCCAGCGGAGTGCAGCTAGGCCAAAGGCAGCGAAGGTAGCTATGAGGGCAGCGACGAGCCACAACCAACTAGTTCCTTGCCATTCGGGCCACCGTTCTTGAAGATCGTCGGCAGGAAAACTGGTCAACAGCAAAATGAGCATGACGGAACTCGCGATGAGACGAAGTCCGAGAGATGCAGTCCTCGGTAAGCGAAAGGAACGATGTTTGGAATGTGACACGAGAGATCGAAGATTAGGCCGAACTAGCAACTCTGAGAAGTCCAAATTGTGGCCAAGCAAGATACTGTGGCGCCAGAGCTAACTCCGACCCAACTGAGGCCGACATGGGCGCAAGCATGAATTCACCACTGGTGGACCGAGAAATCATTCAAAACGCGCTCTCCACAGCGATGAGCAATGGGGGAGAGTGGGCTGAGGTGTTCGTCGAAGATAGACAGAGTGCGTCCACTGAGTTCGACGAAGGTCGCGTCGAGGCAATGGTTTCTAGCCGAGACTTGGGCGCGGGTATCCGTGTCACAGTCGGCGACGCCACCGGGTTCGCTCATACCTCTGATATGTCTCCTACTGGTCTCAATGAGGCTGCGCAGGCGGCGGCAGCCGCAGCTCGTGGAGGCGCGCAGATCACCCCGGTCGCTCTTCGTGGTACCGGTACAGCGGAAACCAGAGCAGCGATCTTGCCGGCCTCGGTGCCAAAAGCCCGCAAAGTAGAACTGTTACAAAAAACAGACACCGCTGCTCGCGACGAAGATGCGGCCATCACTCAAGTAACCGTCCGATACTCGGAGGGTCGCCGCAGGGTGCTTGTGGCCAACACCGATGGCGTCTTCAACGCCGACGACCAAACCCGCACATTGCTCTCGGTTAATTGCGTGGCGAGCGGCGACCAAGGTTTGCAAACTGGGCGAGAAACTGTGGGTTACACAGTCGGATTTGAGTTGTTTGACGATCATGACGTGGAGGCCATGGCGCGCAGAGCGGCGGGACGCGCGATAACAAAGTTGTCGGCCAGGCCAGCTCCCAGTGGTCAACTTCCCGTCGTTATCGAACGAGGTGGGGGAGGTGTGTTGTTCCATGAGGCCTGTGGACATGGCCTTGAAGCTGACCTTGTCAACAAGGGAGCATCGGTATTTCGTGACCGGATTGGAGAACTTGTGGCAGCCCCATCAGTGACGTTGGTTGACGATGGAACGATGGGAGTTGAATGGGGAACGGTCGCCATTGACGATGAAGGATGCCCAACCCAAAAAAATGTGCTGATTGAAGATGGTGTTCTGACTGATTACATGTGGGACCACTTGCGTAGTCGATCAGAGGGAAGACCTGCATCCGGAAATGGACGAAGACAGAGTTATCAGCATCTCCCGATGGTTCGGATGACAAATACTTATGTAACCAACGGAGAGGCCGAACCCCAGGACATCATTGCTGACACCCAGAACGGTGTTTATGTAGCCCAATTGGGTGGGGGTCAGGTCAACACCGCTACGGGTGACTTTGTCTTCGGTATGACCGAGGCTTATCTCATCGAAAATGGCGAAATAACAGCACCTCTCAGGGAAGGCAACCTAATTGGTAATGGCCCCGACGTACTTCGACACATTGAAGTGATCGGAAATGACTTTGCGATGGGAAGCCCAGGTACTTGTGGCAAAGACGGTCAAGGAGTACCTGTAGGCGATGGTCAACCGACGCTGCGGGTTGCAGCCCTGACCATCGGCGGTACGGCAAGTTGACGAAGAGGCTCGAACTTCCCGAATTAGCGGACCAACTGGTAGCTGCGGCCCGCGACAATGAGCAACTTGAGGTGTGCGTATCTCGTAACAGGTCCACGACGGTCAAGGCATATTCAGGTCAGGTCGAATCAGTTCGCTCAGGGATGTCTGAGGCGGCTGGAATCCGAATCGTTATCGATGGTCGACAAGGATTCGCCAGCGCCGGTTCACTTGATAGCGAAGTGTTGAGTCAGCTTGTCGAAGAAGCTCGCGAGAATTTGACATTCGCGGAACGAGATCCCCATCAAGGTATTGCCGCTCCCGATGATGTCGTTCCACCGAACCTTGACCTTTCTGACCCAGCGGTTCTTCAAGTGACTGAAAATGAGAGATCTTCAGTGGCTATTGAGTTGGAACAGAGATGTTTATCATCTGACCCGAGAGTAAATAGCGTTCGATCAGCGGCTTGGTCGGATGGTTGGGGCGAGTTCGCTTTGGCTTCGACTTCAGGGATATCAATACATAGTGAGGGCGGAAGTTGTTCAGTAGGCGTTCAGCCCCTCGCCGTGGACGGCGACGAGACGCAGATCGGATACGCAGGAGACGCAGCTCGTCGGCCCGATGCGTTGGATCTTGATCGCGTCGTCACCGAAGCAGTTGAGAACGCCACAGGAATGTTGGGGGCTACCAAGCCGGCATCAGAACAACTGACCGTCGTCTTTGAGCCCTCCGTAGCGGCTGCCTTTCTTGGAACGATCGCCGGTGCCCTCACAGGTGATCGGGTGATAAAGGGTAGGTCACCGTTCGCGGACCGTTTGGGTGAACAAATCGCGTCGCCCAAACTGGTCTTGTTTGATGACCCGACAAACATTGAGTCGCTCGGTGCTGACAACCACGATGGTGAAGGTCTCGCTACTCGCAAGAACCTACTAATCGAAGATGGTGTCCTGTCCAACTATTTGCACAACTCCTACACCGCTAGGCGCGCGGGAGTTCAATCAACAGGCTCGGCTGTTCGGAGTGCGCGGTCCACACCAGGGGTGGGAATACACGCGCTTTGCCTAGTTCCGGGAACTGGTGATCGAAACGAGCTATTCGCACAAATTGGTTCGGGAGTATACGTTCGAGGCGTCAACGGTTTACACAGTGGAGTTAACCCGGTGAGCGGTGACTTCTCCGTGGGGGCCTACGGTCACCACATCAAGGACGGCGTGTTGGGGGCACCCTTTAGGGAAGCCACCATCGCTTCAACGCTTCAGAGAATGCTTCTAGATGTTGTTGCGATCGGCGGCGACTTCGAATTTTTACCGACCGGATCAGGGGTCGCCTCAATTGCAATAGCCGATGTCGCGTTGTCAGGTATGTAAGACGCGCGGGCGAACAAGACAAGCCCGTTGGTACCCTGCTGGCCGTGCCTTCTTTGCCATCACCCGAAGCGCTTGAGCGTCACCCCCACCTCGGCGAACCCTGCCCCGAAGGCTGGGTCCGAGTAGATTTCCATTCTCACACCATGTGGTCGGGCGATTCGACAACCACGCCGGACGAACTTCGAGAGTCGGTCGTTGCCTCCGGAATCGACGTGCTGTGCGTAACCGATCACAACGCGATTCGAGGCGCTGCAGAACTCGTGGATCAACTGCCGTGTCGGGTAGTCATCGGAGAAGAGTTGAAGACCCACGCTGGGGAAATAATTGGACTGTTCCTAGAGGAACGAATCCCCCAAGGAATTCCGCCGGAGGTTGCCGCCAGAAATATTCGCGAACAAGGGGGAATCGTCTATGTCCCGCACCCCTTTGATCCGATTCGTAACAATTTGCGTTCCGATGTCCTCGACGACCTAGTTGCTTCAGATCTTGTTGACGGCATCGAAGTTCTCAATGGGAAGACGAGCCTCACTAGCCTCAACAAGAAGGCTTCAGATTATGCAACTGAAAATGATTTGGCGATTGGCGCTGGAAGCGACGCGCACGTAGCTGAGGCCATAGGAGCTGCATATATGCAAATGCCAGATTTTGACAACCCGGTGGACTTCCTTAAATCTATGCGGCTTGGTCAACCAGTGGGTCACTACTACGACCCCCCAAGACGCTGGAAACCTCGTATCGTCCCCTCTACCGCCGACTAACCCGCCACAGCGTCGCTAACGGCCGCAAGCATGCCAATCTTTCACGCAATCGTCTTAGGTATCACCCAAGGACTCACTGAATTTTTGCCGGTGTCCTCAAGTGGTCATCTCGAAATTATCCCCTGGTTATTCAATTGGAATGAATTCGTGGGAGACACAAGAACAGAAAACACCTTTGATGTAGCACTCCACTTTGGGACATTGATTGGCTCCACAGCGTGCTTGTGGAGGGATGTCAGTTCTTACTCAGGAGCTGGCTTGAGTGCCTTGTTTGGGCGTCGACCCTGGGACGCCCAAGCAAAAATCGGCTGGTTCTTGCTGCTCTCGGCTGTGCCTGCGGCCCTAGTTGCCGTGGTGTTTGAGGCGTTCCTGCTAAGGCAAAGTGATCGGATAGGACTCATCGCAGTCGGACTAGCTGCATTCGGTGTCATCTTGTGGATAGTTGATCGCCACGCCCCTGATGAGCGTTCCACCACAGAACTATCCGTCACCCACTCGCTCGTAATGGGTGTTGGACAATGTTTGGCTCTTTTCCCCGGTGTCAGCCGTTCTGGGATCACGATCACCGCTGCTCGGCGGCTCGGCTATGGCCGACCTCATGCGGCACGGCTTGCTTTTTTGATGGGGCTGCCCATCATCGCAGGCGCCGCTCTCTTCAGAATGGCGGGAGTTCTAACAGACGGCTTGCCGTCGGGCATGTGGAACGCCTTAGTTGCCGGCACCGTGACGTCTGCACTGACAGGCTGGTTCGCTGTTCGCGTCATGTTGCGGTGGGCTCAATCACGAAGTTACGCGGGCTTCGCGGTGTATCGAGTGGCGTTAGCATTCGCACTGATCGTGGCTCTAGTCGTGCGCTGATCAGTCCTTGGCTTTCTTGGGGGCATCGGGGCTCGAAGACTTTTCTGTTGAACTCGACGTTGACGCACTGCCCTCATTGGTGCTCTTTGACGGCGTTTTGTCTTCAGTAGAACCGGCAGAATCGGATGGTTTGCTGCTACCTGGACGGCTGTCATTCTTGTAGAAGCCACTGCCTTTGAAAGCGATTCCTACGTTCCCGAAAATCTTCTTTACCTCACCCTCGCAACCCTCGTTCAAACACGTGGTTACCGGCTCGTCAGTGAACGACTGACGCACTTCAAATTGATTGTCGCATGCAGTGCACCGGTATTGGTAGGTAGGCATGTGGTGAGTGAACTCCTGGTTAGCCCTCGGGGCCGAGGAAAATTGTAGCGAGGACTCACCAAGCAGCCACCTGTCGATAAGGAACGACACCGAGGGCGTATCGCCACTAGATTCCGGCACATGATCTCGCTTGAAGAAGCCCGCTCGTATGTCATGGACTGCTGTTCGCGTCGGGCACCCGTATTGACGGAGGTAAGTGATGCGCTTGGGCTTGTCACTGCGGTTGACGTAGTTGCAGAAGAGTCATTGCCGCCGTTTGCAAATACAGCGATGGACGGGTTTGCCGTCCGATCATCGGACCTCACCAATGTTCCGACACAGCTTCGTATTGTGGAAACGATTGCCGCCGGCCACAACCCGCTGAAGAGCGTGGGTCAGGGTGAAGCGAGCAGAATAATGACTGGGGCACCCGTGCCCGATGGCGCCGATGCGATTGTGATGGTCGAAAAGACAACTGTCGATGGAGACATTGTGACGATCGAAACTTCAGTTGAGTCCGGAAATCACATTCGACCGGCTGGCGATGATGTCTCGGCAGGGGAGTTGGTGTTTCCTAACGGAACAACGTTGACAGCTGGACACTTGGGCGTGCTGTGCAGCTTGGGGATACAAGAGATTGAGGCTTACCCTCGACTTCGAGTTGGCGTCATGTCTACCGGTGACGAGTTGGTAGATGGTGGTGGCCCCTTGGCTCCGGGTCAAATACGGGATTCCAACCGACGGACCTTGCTTTCGTTGTTGGATGGTGATGGATTCGAAACAGTCGATCTTGGTCTTCTACCCGATGACGAAGCAGTGATCGAAAGGGCATTAATTCAGGGTTCGCGAGATTGCGACGCCGTCATCACTTCCGGTGGGGTCAGCATGGGGGATTATGACTATGTCAAAGAGGTGCTCGATCGCGTGGGAAACATGCGGTGGATGCAAATTGCGATAAAGCCCGCTAAGCCCCTTGCGTTTGGCACCGTCGGTGACACCCCGGTCTTCGGCCTTCCGGGAAATCCCGTTTCCTCGATGGTTTCCTATGAGTTGTTTGCCCGATCCGGTTTGCGGTCCATGATGGGATTTGCGGAGCCCATTCGACCAATGATCCAGGGTGTAGCGGCGAGCCCGTTGCTGAGGCAACCTGACGGGAAAATTCATTTCGCTCGCGTATTCGCGAAACACGAAGGTTCGGACTTAGCCGTATATCCGATTTCAGGACAGGGTTCACACATGCTCGCTTCAATGGCCCGGTCCAATGCTCTGGCAGTCCTGCCCGATGGAGATGGATACGAAGCGGGTGACGGCGTGAACCTGTTGCTGCTTCACTGAGCTAACGCTTCAAACAAGTGTGAACGGCGAAGCGTCGCTACGCTTGAACCATGCGTGAAGAAGTAGTTGCCGAGCAACTGGTCGATCCGTTCCGCCGTGTGGTTCGCGATCTCCGTATCTCCGTGACTGATCGCTGCAATTTCAGGTGCCAGTACTGCATGCCCGCCGAGGGAATGCAATGGCTTCCGAGAGAAGAGATCCTGTCCTTCGAAGAAATTGAACGCTTCGCCCGGGTGTGTACCAAATATTTCGGTTTTGACGGTGTTCGTCTGACCGGGGGAGAACCACT
>JASMKJ010000464.1 GCA_030749275.1 Acidimicrobiales bacterium | reverse complement strand
ACCGCGGTGACGGTCAACGTGCCTCAGGCATTGAATGAGCAAGCGCTGCACATTTCGTACATGATTTCGCAAGTTCGAGATCAGGGAGGCAGCGTCATCGAAGCCACCGCTGAAGGAGAGCAGATGTGGGTCGACGAAATCCAGGACAAGTCGAAACTGGGAGAACGTTTCCGAGCTGAGTGCACGCCGGGCTACTACAACAACGAAGGTAAAGCTGGAAATCCCGATGGCTTCTTCACTACCAGCTACGGAGCCGGTCCTATCCGCTTTCACCGAATTTTGAACGAGTGGCGGGAAGATGGCCGGCTCGAGGGTGCCGACATCTCCTAGCTACTTTGATTACTGCACGCAGAGTTAAAGGCCGAGCCTGATGTCGAATATTGCTCGGATCTGCTGATCTACTTCTGAAGGAATTAGCTGTAGAGGATCTTGGTTTAAGAGCCTTTTCACTTCGTTTCTCGCGAGATCTATCTGCTGCGGTCGGTTCCGCTCTTCCCAGCTTTGATAATCGGTTCGATCCGCTATTTCTGGGTACACAAAGTCAGAATTCATTCGTACCAATGTTGCTTCGTCGCCCAGAAAATGGCCAGCGCCCTCTGTGACAGTGAAATGAATTGCATCAAGTTCCATGTCATTGGTATCCAGCGGCCGCAGGGAACTCATCACACTTCCGAGCATGTCGTTATCCAACAGGTAGCTCTCAAAGGACACTCCCATCAGACCAGCATGCATTCCGCAAGCCTGAGTAACCAAGTTGCTACCCGCTTGTGCTGACAACACCACGGCTAACGCCTTTTCGGATCCACTCTGAATGTCCGGAGTTTTCGAGTCACTCGCTCCGGCGATCGAAGCATTCGGTAAACCCAACTCGCTCGCGACTTGCGCTGCTGCAGCCATGATCAACGCTTGTTCTCCGCCTCCCCCACTCATCGCCCCGGTCCTAAGGTCAACAATCATAGGTTTGGGCCCGCAAAGTACCTTTGCCTCCGGATTGACAACCCAGCTGAAAACCATTCCGGCTAGTGCTTCGGCAAGGGTTTGAGCGATGGATGTGCCGAAATTCACCGGCGTTGACGCTCCTACTTGGCTAAATACATTGCAATGTGCCGGTATGCCGCATTCAGCTGCTACCAAAAGGACTTCCATTGCATCCCCACTCATTCGCATGGGGGGAGTCACGTGATTGACGTTGAAGGAGAGAAAGGGTCGTTGAGCGAAATACTCTGGTGATCCAGATATTTCGAAACAAAGGTTGGCTACTTTTCGAGCTGTCGAACCGTTAGTGGCGCTCGTCGCCACGTGTTTGGTCGTGCCTGCCAGACACGCGTACGCAGTGTTCACGTCAAGCGTTTCTTCGTCGGGCATATCGCCCGCGACGAGGGGTCGACTTAGAAAATGGACGTGCTGCAAAGAGTCAACCAGCCTCGCTGCATCATAAAGATCTTTCAGAGTGGACCGTCGATATTCTCCGGTGTCGACATCAATGACCATCGGTGCCGCACCGCCTGTTCCAAGGTGTACCCGATGGCCGGAGAGATCTAAATCATGTTTGTCTTCTCGCCCACAAAGCACGAAACCCGATGGTGCGCTGGCGATCAAGGGCTCTACGAGTTCGCGAGGGAAAAGCAGTCGTCCTTTGCGGACATTTCCGCCTGCCTCGCATATGTGCTCTTTGACGAAGTCAGGCGCTTCGCTAAACCCTGTTGTTGCTAGTAACTCGTACGCAGCTTCGATGATTTCATCCGTTTGGTTTTCCGAGAGTGGCTTGAAACGGCCGCCTTCCATGCCAGCAGCTGCAGAGTGTTTCGAAGCTTCGCGACGTAGCTGAGCAGCCGATGGGCGTCGACGAGTCCTCTCGGTCACTGGCGCGACATTTCAGCTTTTCCGTTCGCTTCATGTTCTTGCCCGGCCCGGGAACCTAGTTGAATAGTGACTTCTCGAAGGTCGCCAGTGAAGTCGAATGGGCTCTCATATCGGGGGGATACAGGAGATCCCGCATCTCTCCCAACGCTGGCCCCTATCGAGCTAATCATTCCCATCATGAAGGGAAGTTCAATTGCGCC
>JASMKJ010000463.1 GCA_030749275.1 Acidimicrobiales bacterium | reverse complement strand
TCGGGATGTATCGGCCCGATAGTGGCGACGTCATTATCAAAGACCAGATCGTTGACCTTCATGGACCCGATGACGCTATCTCGCGAGGGATTGGCATGGTGCATCAACACTTTCAGTTGGTGCCCCCGATGCGGGTCGTCGAGAACATCGTGTTGGGTGCCGAGCCGAGCAAGCGAGGCCTTGTCGACCTAGAAGAAGCCCGCAATAGGGTTGTTGAGCTTTCAGAAAGATATGGACTCGAAATCGATCCTGACGCATTGGTTGAGGATCTTCCCGTTGGGATGCAACAGCGTGTTGAAATACTCAAAGCGCTGTACCGCGAAGCCGACGTTCTTATTTTGGATGAACCCACTGGTGTTTTGACGCCACAAGAAGCCGATCATCTATTAAGCGTCTTGCGAGAGTTGACCGAAACCGGTCTTGGGATCGTGTTCATTACTCACAAGCTTCGTGAGGTCTTGGCGATTGCTGACGACATCGTCGTGTTGCGAAATGGCCGTGTGGTGGGAGAAACGACGCCGGCTGACACAGACGAGAGTGGACTGGCCGAGATGATGGTTGGCCGTAGTGTTGTGCTCCGAGTTGAAAAGTCGGTAGCCCAGCCCGGGGGAGTGGTCCTCGCGGTTGACGAGTTAGAAGTCAACGATGATCGAGGTCAGATCGCCATAGACGGACTGAGCTTCGAGGTGCGAGCAGGCGAGATATTGGGCGTAGCCGGTGTTGAAGGCAACGGACAGCGGGAGCTCGTGGAAGCCATTACCGGATTGCGTCATCCCATGACGGGGACAATGCGAATCGACGGAGAAGAGCTGACTAGTGGGTCAGCCCGGGAGATCTCCAAGAAAGGTGTGGCACATATTCCCGAAGACCGAGAAAAACATGGTGTGGTAGCTGTCTACTCCCTCGCAGAAAACTCTGTACTGAATCGCTACCACCGAAGGCCTTTCTCTATTCGGGGGCTTCTACGTAGAGACGTTATTGAGCGACATGCCCAAGAAGTTGTGGATGAATTTGATGTCCGTACCCCCAGCATCGCGGTGGCCGCTGCGAGTCTCAGTGGAGGGAACAAACAAAAGCTCATTGTCGGCCGGGAGTTCAGCGATGACATCAAACTTCTGATTGCGGCTCAGCCCACCAGAGGTATTGACATCGGTGCGATCGAGTTCATTCACCGGCGAATTCTTGAACAGCGGGACAGGGGAGCAGCTGTGTTGCTGGTCTCGGCGGAGCTGGATGAAATTCTCGGGCTTTCCGACCGCATCGCCGTCTTGTACGACGGCAAGCTGATGGATGTCCTGGACGCGGGGCACGCTGATCGCGAGAAAGTGGGACTGCTGATGGCTGGTATCACCCGGTAGAAAACCGCCGCTTAGATCACACGATCGCTTCCGCCATCGACAGGTATTTGGGCTCCTGTTGTTTGGCGAAACGAGTCACCGCAAAGCGCAGCGACTAATTCACCGATGTCTTTGCTTGTTATTTCCTGTCCAAGAAGATTTCTGCGTTTGTAATCAGCGGCGCTCAGTCCGTAGCTT
>JASMKJ010000462.1 GCA_030749275.1 Acidimicrobiales bacterium | reverse complement strand
GCACATTCGACGATTGCCAAGACCTTGTGAAGGCCATGTTTTCTGACCTTCAATTTCGAGATCGACACCGGTTGGCTGCCGTGAACAGCATCAACTGGGCACGCGTGGCGGCACAAACGGTGTATTACTTCACAACGGCTTCAAAGCTCGTAAGCCCTAACGAGCCCATCTCCTTTTGTGTGCCGACTGGCAATTTTGGGAATATCTTTGCCGGCTATATCGCCGCTCAAATGGGTTTGCCTGTTCATCGGCTGGTGATCGCAAGCAATCACAACGACATTCTTGCTCGGGCCTACGCCTCAGGAATCATGGAGATTCAGGAAGTCGAGCCATCAACTAGTCCTGCCATGGACATCCAG
The DNA here is from genome assembly GCA_030749275.1 of Acidimicrobiales bacterium. Taxonomy (GTDB): domain Bacteria; phylum Actinomycetota; class Acidimicrobiia; order Acidimicrobiales; family Poriferisodalaceae; genus UBA6944. Next base: position 3,642 of record JASMKJ010000462.1, on the reverse strand, counting down.
GTCTCAAGCAACTTCGAACGATTACTTTTCGACCTGAGTGGTAAAGACGCCTCGTGGTTAGCTGATGCAATGCAGGAGTTCCGGGCAAACGGAAGCCTGACCCTGGAGCCGCCTGTACTCGAGCGGTTACGTCACTTTTTTGATGCAGGAACAGCGACGGAACAAGAAGTAGCGAAAACAATCGCCGAACTGCATTCAACACAACAGCAGTTCTTGGACCCCCACACCGCGGTGGGCGTGAGTGTGGCGCAACAAATTGACCTGGGCAATGCCCCGGTCGCCATCATGGCTACAGCTCATCCAGCCAAATTTGAAGCTGTGGTCAAAGAGGCCACCGGTTTGACTCCACCCCAACCAGAGGAGATCACCGCCCTAGGCGACAAACCTGAACGATGTGCCGATCTGCCCAATGATTTAACTTCGGTCATGGAGTTTGTATTCGGGATATCGAAATGAAGAGGACTCCATTGACGTTGTGAGTGGCCTCGCTCGGTGAGTAGCCTTGTGGCACCGTTCCGTTGTCCACTTCGTTTCGTGAACAACGCAACCAGATCTAGGTGGCGGCTGTCGTCTGGGTTCCGATGAACGGCCTGAAACTGCTTCCCGGCGCAGGCACTCTGCCCCGAGACTAAGAGGATGAAATGTCAGATCAGCCAGACCGAGCGCTTCTCGAGGCGAAATCCCGGGATGATTTAGTAACTATGGCCGGCGCGCTCGGAATTGAAGTCGCACAGCGCGCCCGCAAGGCAAACATTATCGATGACATCTTGAACGGTCCGTCATCGGCTCAAGACTCGTCCCAGCCCGACGAAAGCAGCCGAAAAGTGGACAAATCAGTGGATTCAGCCGATTCCGATCCGCCTGAAGCCAAACCACCTGAAGACACAGACGGACCCGAAGCCCCCAAACAAGAACGCGAAGCGGATGACTCGGGCGTTGCTGAACCAGGAAACCGCCGCCGTCGTCGACGCGGACGAGACCGCGATAAGGATGACAACTGGCAGGGAGAACCCGTCGAATGTGAGGGAATCCTGGACCTCCGCGATGAAGGATACGGATTTCTTCGCACCACAGGGCCACTTCCCTCTAATGACGACGTTTACGTGGCAGCGAAACAAGTCAGAACCCACGGACTACGCAAAGGTGACATCGTTAAAGGAGCTAGTCGCCCAGCTGCGCGAAACGAAAAAAACCCGGCGCTAGTGCAGATCGATGAAATCAATGGATCAGAACCGGGCGAGACTCGAGAGCGACCACTCTTCGAAGATCTCAAAGCTGTTCATCCCCGCGATGCTCTGAAACTTGAGGTAGATGGGACACAGAACCCAACGGCAAGAGTCATCGACCTCATAGCACCTATAGGTAAGGGCCAAAGGGGTTTGGTGGTATCCCCTCCTGAGTGTGGGAAGACCTCAACCATCCGAGAATTAGCCGTAGCTCTTGAAAACAATCATCCCGATCTCCACCTGATCGTTCTACTCATTGATGAGCGACCAGAAGAAGTCACCGAAATTGCAGACGTTGTCGAAGGCGAAGTTTTAGCTTCGACGTTTGACCGGCCGCCAGAAGAACACACCCAGGTTGCCGAACTAACACTCGAACGAGCCAAACGGATGGTTGAAGGCGGTCTTGACGTCGTCATCCTCATCGATGGACTCAGTCGGCTAGCGAGGGCATACAACTTGGTAGCCCCAGGCAACGGGAAAGTCCTTGTCGAAGGAGTGGCCGCGGGAGCGTTGTACCCACCGAAACGCTTTTTCGGTGCCGCGCGAGCCCTCGATGAAGGTGGATCCCTGACCGTTATCGCCACCGCAGCGGTTGAGACGGGATGGCGTCTCGACGAGATGATCCTTGAGTCCCTTGAGGGGACCGCTAATTCCGTGGTCAGATTGGATCGGCGAGCTGCCGACAGGAGGGTGTATCCCGCTATCGATGTGGTTGCCTCATGCACCCGGGAACTTCACCGGCTCAAAGGGGACGCTCGAATGCTTGAAGGTCATGCGCTAGCCGATGCCCTCGTAGCAACCGAAGACAACGTCTCGGGATCCGCCATCGACTGGGTCCTAGACCAAATCAAATCGACCAGAACCAATCAAGAAATCCTCAGCAACCTGTCAGCTTCGACGGGTTCTGTCACCGCATCTTGAGCGACAAGCGCCTATTTGTTGCTGTGAGTGTGCGATTTGACGACACAACCGCCAGAATGGATCCATCATGAAGAGTGACATCCACCCGAACTACCGTCCTGTTGTCTTCCGAGATGCCGGCGCGGACTTTTCCTTCGTCACACAGTCGACTGTCGAAACAGCCGACACCATTGTCTGGGAAGACGGCAACGAGTACCCACTGGTGACAGTTGAGCTATCCAGTGCCAGCCACCCCTTCTTCACCGGGCAGATGAAGATCGTTGATACCGCTGGGCGAGTAGAACGATTCGAACGCCGCTACGGACGTCGTCGAGGGTCGGAACAGAACGCTGACGGCGCCAAAGAATAAGCCGATTCGTGGCGCTAGAACCCGAACGCCGCCGTCAACTGCATGCGATGAAACTCCGCTCACTTGTGGGCGAGTATTTGACCGCATCGGTAGAAGACATCCATGGAACTGAGGACGGAGCGTCAGCAACCCTCAGCGACGGTGGTGTCGCCGTGCTTGCTGAGGAGCGTGCCCACCGCGCATTAGGGGGTGCCCTTGCATCATCGGTTCGATCATCACTTGACGACATTTACCTTTTTGCCGCTAACGAAAGTGGAGTGTTGGCCCGGCGGGCTCCGCTGTTTTCGGGACCCATTCAGGTATGGGAAATCACGAAAGACCAAGTAACCCCGGCTGTGGCTGCAGAACCACTGTCTCCGATAGACCCAGTTTCTGCACCTCAATTGGTCGAGGTTCTTCACGATTCGGGACTTGAAGTAGTCCATGAACATGGAGTGATCGTTGGGGAAGTAGCTGGTCTCGAAGTTGCCCGAATCGTCTCTGACGACGCCGGAAACCGCATAGAAGTGGGTGTTGGTGCCCATGACAGAGAAGCATTCGCTCTTTTGCATGGAGACATCCCAACGCCACAAGCCATTGAACAAGTCGCCGGTGTCGTCCGGGCCCATCGCATACCTGGAGCTGAACCTCACCCGTTGAACCGCCTTGGGGCCGAGAGATGGCTCAGAGCGCATTTGATGGCCCAGCCGGAAAGGATCGGGTTGTCAGAACTTGTCTCTGCTGCCCCTCCCGTTCAACGAACAAACCTGAAAGAAGCGGTGCCAGCTGTGGCACGAGGTTCATCTAGGGCAGGAGAAGTACTCGTAGTTTGCGCCGTGGGCATTGACCTTGATTTGGTGCCGTTCGCGGCAGATGCCCGACTACTTCACAACCCCGACGCAGACTTAAAGATCGTCGTACCACAACGTGATGCGCACGAAATACTTGAAGAACTTGTCGCACGAATGATTGATTCTGCCGAAGTTGTCGCCGTAGACAACAGTTGGCGCGAATGGACGAGCCTGTCATCGGTACCCTGAGAGTGTGCTTGATCGTTTGCTGCAGCTAGAGGAAGAGTTGGCTCATGTCGAGTCCCAACTTGGTGATCCTCAGGTCACCTCCGATCGCGACCGGTTTGTGGAAGTGAGCCGACGACATTCCCAGTTG
>JASMKJ010000461.1 GCA_030749275.1 Acidimicrobiales bacterium | reverse complement strand
AACCGGCTCCTCGAAAAGCGCGGTCGATTAGGTTGCCTGTGGCTCCGCCAAGGATCAGTCCGAGGGCGAAAATCGATACCGAACCTGAGAACCCGTCCCTCATCCTCCAGAGAACTACTACGACAAGCAGCGCGACAAGCCCTAGAAAGGGCCCCAATCCCTGCCCTGTGCTAAATGCGAACCCTGTGTTGGACGTCAGATGAAACTGAAGTTTCCACACCACATCGATGGTTCGATCACTTAGGGCATTGACGGCCCACGCTTTGCTCCACTGATCGGCAATAACTACAGCAAGTGAAATGAGCGCGATGTACAACTGCGCGGGCACTTTGAAGGGAGCAGCCACAGGGTTAGCGCCACGACATGCCGGTGGCTTTCTCCTCAACCCGTTTATCCGCATGTGGGATAGCTTCCAGACGTTCCTTGGGTATAGGAAGCCCTGAAACCACACTTATGCCGTAGGTATCCTTCTTGATGCGCTCTAACGCATCATCGATTTCTTGAATTGCCGCTCGCGCCTGTGCGGACAGCTGGAGGTCTCGGTCTCGTTCAACTGCTATCGAGTCACCTTCACCGGACTCTTCATCGAATTGGACATCTCCCGGCTCGCGGTCTCTAGCTAGTTGGTCAGCTTCTGCTTCTAGGAATTCGGCATGTTGGGTATAGCGACCTCTTTCAGCAAGAAGTGCTTCGCGCTGTTTCTTTAGCCACTCTGAACTAAATCGGGCCTTAGCTGAAATTTTCTTCTTAACAGGCGCCTTCTTCTTAGCTATTGCCTTCTTCTTAACAGGCGCCTTCTTCTTAACAGGCGCCTTCCTCTTAACAGGCGCCTTCCTCTTAACAGGCGCCTTCCTCTTAACAGCAGCTTTCTTCTTAGCTACTGCCTTCTTCTTCGCCATAACTCACCCGCCGAATGCTCGTGTTCGAAAAGGTGTCGCATCATAGCCCCCCATTATCGTTTAACCGCGGACTATCTCAAGAACCTTGAACTCACAGTCAAACCAATTCCAGGCGGTAGCTTGAAGGGTTGCATGGCACCTCCGGACCACCACTGACCCCTCCCGACCACACTCCCTATCCCAGAGTGCCCAACAGAGCAGATTTTCCTGCAATAGAACGAGCAGTTCTCGACCGCTGGAGCGAACAGAAGACTTTTCAACAATCCATCGATTCTCGCCCCACAGATGACGAGTATGTCTTTTATGACGGGCCACCCTTCGCCAATGGTCTTCCCCATCACGGGCACCTATTAACCGGTTACGTCAAGGATGTGGTCCCGCGCTACCAAACGATGCGCGGCAAGCGTGTAGACCGCCGTTTTGGCTGGGATTGTCACGGCCTCCCCGCCGAAATGGAGACAGAACAAGAACTCGGCGTGAGCGGAAGGGCAGCGATCACCGAATACGGGATTGAGACCTTCAATGCAAGCTGCAGACAATCAGTACTCAAATACACCTCGGAGTGGCAAGAGACCGTAACCCGACAAGCCCGCTGGGTTGATTTCGAAAACGACTACAAGACAATGGATCTCTCCTACATGGAGTCAGTCATGTGGGCTTTCAAACAATTATGGGATAAGGGCTTGATCTATAAGGCGTTTCGGGTCATGCCCTATTCCTGGGGTGCAGAGACACCATTATCTAACTTCGAAATCCGCTTAGACGACGCGACGCGTCCCCGACAGGATCCCGCCATAACCGTCTGGTTCGAATTAACGGGAAAAGATCTTGCGCAGTTTTCCGATGAGCAACCTGTCCGACTTCTCGCCTGGACCACGACCCCTTGGACTCTCCCTTCTAATCTCGCCCTCGCGGTCGGTCCGAACATTGAATACGTGCTGGTCGAAGCCCTTGATGCGCGATGGGTTCTAAGTTCAGATTGCTTAGAAAAGTACGCTGACCAACTGTCCGGCTACCAGATAATCCGAACCTTTCAAGGCTCGTCGCTGGTCGGCCTTGACTACAAACCAATCTTTGACTTCTTCAGCCACAGGGACGACGCTTTTCGCGTCTTAGCTGCGGATTTCGTCGACACCGCAGAAGGCACAGGGGTGGTGCACATGGCCCCCGGCTTCGGCGAAGACGACCAGGTGGTATGTGAAGCCAACGAAATCGAAATTCGCGACGCGGTACCTGTAGATGACCAAGGACGGTTCACCAGCATCATCAGGGAGTGGTCTGGGGACAACGTCTTCGACGCCAACCCTAAAATCATTCAACATTTGAAAGACCTCGGCAAGGTCTTACGCCATGACACCTACGAGCATAATTACCCACATTGCTGGCGAACCGACACCCCGATCATCTACAAAGCAATCTCATCCTGGTACGTCGAAGTCACCAAAATTCGGTCCCAACTTCAAGAAATCAACCAAGAAATCAACTGGGTTCCCAGTCATGTAAAGGATGGGCGATTCGGACAATGGTTGGCCGGTGCCCGTGACTGGTCCATTAGCCGTAACCGATTTTGGGGCTCCCCTATACCTATTTGGATGAGCGACAACCCTGAGTATCCCCGAACTGACGTATATGGAAGCCTCGACGAGCTAGAAGCAGATTTTGGGGTCAAACCAAATGATCTGCACCGCCCATTTATTGATGAGTTGACTCGACCCAACCCCGATGATCCAACAGGCCAGAGCATCATGAGGCGAGTTCCCGAAGTGCTCGATTGCTGGTTCGAATCCGGTTCAATGCCGTTCGCTCAGGTCCACTATCCATTCGAGAATAAGCAGTGGTTCGAGGAACACTTCCCTGCAGATTTCATCGTTGAGTACATCAACCAAACCCGTGGGTGGTTCTACACGCTCCATGTGTTGGCTGGCGCACTGTTTGATCGGCCTGCTTTCCAGAACGTCATTTGCCACGGAATCCTGCTGGCAGAAGATGGCAACAAACTGTCCAAAAGATTAAGAAACTACACCGAGCCGAATGAAATCTTTAACGCACAGGGTTCGGATGCCCTTCGTTGGTACTTGATGTCGACGAACATTGTTCGAGGTGGCGATACGCGGATATCAGATGCAGGCATTGACGACGTAACTCGACAAGTCTTAATCCCGATATGGAACGCCTACTCCTTTTTTACCCTTTACGCCAACGTTGATAGTCATCAAGCAACGATGAGAATTGACTCTCAACATCTATTGGACCGTTATCTCTTGGCCAAGACACGTTCGTTGGTCAATAACACCACCATGGCTCTCGATGCCTACGATCTTCCCGGCGCCGCAAATGAAATTCAGTTGTTCATCGACGCATTGAATAATTGGTATATCCGACGCTCGCGGGATCGCTTTTGGGGACCCGAAGGCGGCGGACAAGGGGATCCCGATGCCTACGACACCCTTTACACCGTACTGAGGGCCTTCACGCGCGTGGCCGCCCCGTTTCTGCCAATGATCATGGAAGAGATATATGGAGGCCTAACCGGCGGAGACAGTGTTCACCTTGCCAGTTGGCCGAACCTCGACGAATTGCCAGAAGATCTTGATCTGGTCCGCAGAATGGACCAAATAAGGGAAGCCGCCTCAACCGCACTTCACCTCAGAGAGGAGGCGGGACTCAGAGTTAGGCTTCCCTTGGGTTCGGTAACAGTCGCAGGAAAAAACGCATCCGATCTGAGTGAAGTTGCAGATCTCCTAGCAGAGGAAATCAACGTTCACGAAGTCATCTTGACTGAAGACATTGGTGACTCCGCAACGTTAAGCCTGAAACCCAACGGCAACATTCTTGGGCCTCGACTTGGATCCAACGTCCAAAAAGTGTTTGCCGCAGCCAAACAGGGACATTGGGCTTTAACTAAAGACAACCAAGTAGAGGTGGCTGGATACCTTCTTGACCC
>JASMKJ010000460.1 GCA_030749275.1 Acidimicrobiales bacterium | reverse complement strand
CGCCGGTTTGGCTGTTGGCCCGCAGTTGGGCGGGATCATCGCTGACTCGTCGGGCTCGTTCCGACCCGCGCTTATCGTGGCTGCTTGTTGCGCCGTCCTGGGATTCCTGTTGACGCTCGCCGACCGGAGGTCAGAAGCAAGCGATGCGTTAAGCCGGAATACCTAACCTCTCATGCACTGGAGCCAATGCCTGCAGTTCCGGCATAACCTCACGCGCGAAGAGCTTCATGTTGCGATCCGATTCCGTGTGCTCCATACCAGCGAAACTGAACACTCCCATGAAACCGTCCATGAAAGTCTGCTCTTGTAGCTGGACGATTTTGTTGTACACCTGCTCAGGTGTACCCCACAACTGAAGATCGATGAAGAAGTCTGTCATCGCTTCTAAACCCCCTGGCTCTTTCAACCGGTCGTACATCTGGCCATGGTGCTCATAGCCAGGTGTGTCCTTCAGGTGAGGTTTATCGAATTCGTAGTGGTCGATAATTGAGTCCCAGTATCCGCCGATGAACTCCCGAGCTTTCTCTTGTGCCCGGTCGGGGTTTTCATCCACAAAAGTCCATCCTGCAACCATTGGAGGTGGCGGTTCTTCACCATTGGCGTCCCTATATATATCCCTATAATCCTGCAGCTCTTGACGCACCGCTTTCCAGGGCTTTTGCGGAACGATCAGAATGCCAACGCCCATTTCAGCCATTATCCGAGCAGAGTCCGGTGACACTGCTGCCGCATAAGCTCTACCGCGCATGGACTTCACAGGCCTAGGGCGAATATCCACCCGTGGTTGATCTACGAGCTCGCCGTGATACTCCGCGTAACCGTTCTCTAGGGCGTTGAGTACCATCTCTGTCGACTCTTTGAAACGGAGCCGCGCTGAAGCCATTTCGGTTCTGAATCCGTCAAATTCGACCTTGCCGGTGCCTCGGCCTAATCCAAGAATTAACCGTCCGTCGGACAAGTTGTCCAACATAGAAATCTGTTCGATGACTCTGAGCGGGTCGTGCCACGGCAAGACGCAAACCATTGAACCTAATTGGATTGACTGGGTGGCTCCTGCCATATAAGTCAGGAACTGCAACACATCGGGACACATGGTGTAGCTGGTGAAGTGGTGTTCCACACTCCACACCGAATCAAAACCGAGTTCTTCCGCTTGTAACGCTAAAGCAAGATCTTGTTGGTACACCTGCTGATCCGGGAGCCGTTCACCGGGGTTTTGGAATATGACGCTCATGCCTACATGCATTTGTTTCTCCAACCTTCGAGGTCAAATGGTCGAACACCCTCAGGTTATTCGATACTCACCCGTCCAATCAGGGCATTCCAGTCCTGCATCTCCTTGACGTCTTCGAATTCGACCTGCGGAAAAGACGATGACAGGCGAGAAATCTGTCCCGGTGATACTCCGCTGAGTCCAAGCCACCCTTCTGGCGCGAGGCGAGCCACAAGCTCATCAGATAGTTCGCGGAGAATCTCGTCATGAATGTTGGCAAGCACCACGTCAAACTGACCTGGTATTTCCTTCAAGTGGGTCGCCGAAAAGCTCGTGTTTTCATCAACACGATTTCGTCGTGCATTGGCCTTCGCTGCCAGTAGTCCTCCCTCATTAACATCAATTCCCTGGGCACGGCTGGCTCCGAAACGAACCGCCGCGATCGCCAAGATCCCGGATCCACATCCGACATCAAGCACTGACTCACCACCAGAAATCCTCGAGGCGAGTTCGTTGAGTAGCAGCCGGGTCGACGGGTGGTCCCCCCTGCCAAAGCCCAACCCGGGGTCAATCTCGATCACGATTTCCGCATCAGAAGAGACCCACGGAAAACACACTTCTGCGTTCTCGCCAACCGGGACAGGACTATTCCACTTGTTCCATGAAACTGCCCTGCTTGCATCCGGTGGGCCAGCAACCGCTGCATGATGAGCAGTACGTAGTTCGGCCACCGTTATTCGAGCGGACTCTTCACTTTCAGTCTCGTAAACCGTGACCCATCTGTCGTTTCGCAATCGAACCCAATTTGTCGCACCGAGAATACGTTCAATTTCAGAACGGCTGACCGCATCAACTGCAACAACGACTTGACCACTCATCCCTCTAATGAAAGGGCACGTCTTCGCGACTCGATCGAATGACCTGCCGATTGTCGCGACTCGTTAGCCGCGGATTCAAAGATTCCCTTGGCCATCAACGATGACTCAGCTGCACGTCGCGCCATATAAATAGAAGCTCTCATTTCGTGGATCTCAGTGGAGTCGGGTGCTGTGTCGCTAGCCATGTCAATCAAATGACAAGCAACTCTGAATTCACCGCTGTCCGTCAAATCGCGAGCTCGTTCGGCGAGGGCAGCAGCACCTCCAGCCATGTCGGCAATTACCTTCGCTAAAGCAGTATCAGTTGCAGGTTTCAGTCGCGAAGGCTTGCCATCCCACCAGCCTCCATATAGGCGCCAGATATTACGGACAACAAATTCCGGTTCGTCATATAACGGACGCAAGTACGGAAGTTCCAGAATGTCCGGGTCGACTGAGACCGATGACACAATCTCACCAAGCGTCGCCCCTGTGTTCATCGCCGACACAACATCGTGAACGAGCTGTTCCAGAGTCGAGGCAACTGCTTCCAAACACGAGACGATTCGATCATGGCCAGAAATTGGAAGACCGTGCGCTGGAACAAACAACTCCACCTCCGTATCCATCATTTCTCGTAATGACGAGGCCCACTCCATCGGATATCTCTGAACTTTTTGTGGGTTTCCACAATTGGGAAAGTTCCATATGAACTGATCGCCAGCTGAAATCATCTTGTACTGAGGTATCCAGGTCCAAGTGTGGTCATCTGTCTCACCCTTGGCGTGATGGAATTCAAATTCCACCCCACCGATCTCCAAGGTCATCGTCTGCTCATATTCCAACGTGACATCCAAAGTTCCTTCGGGCACAAACGGCCGCTCCCCTCTGGCTCCCTCGAGGGTCGAGACCGGCAAGCCACCGAACTGCCGCGCATTTATCACTTTGTTGTAGCCATCGGTGGCTCGGTAACGATCCATCCTCAAAGGCAGATTCACATGACCGACGACCTGCGGGACAGCACGCCCTTGGTCTCGGGCTTCCTCAGCCACGGCACCGCTGCCACCAACGTGATCGATATGACCGTGGGTATATACGAGAGTGTGGATTGGATCTTCATTCCACTGTCTCAAGCTTTCGAGCACTCGACTACCGCTTCCCGGGCCACTCGAGTCGAA
>JASMKJ010000459.1 GCA_030749275.1 Acidimicrobiales bacterium | reverse complement strand
ACCGGTTCCACAGCTCTTATGTCTCCGGTGACACCCACTGATCGGCCCTTGACCTGAGACCGCCTTGTAAGCAACGGATAGTTCTATCCGCCTACCCCGCGGCCCTCTTTCAGGTACTGATCCAATTTGGCTAATGCAACTGGGGTGGCTTCCATGATTCGCTCCACAAGCTCTTTTTGGCCAGGATCTCTCACCTTGTCTCTCTTCGCTCGACTAAACCCATCCAACCGGGCATGTGACAGCCAATCTTTGAGATCGGGATCAGAATTCCATCGAATCGAGTTGAGTGCATTGTCCATCGTTGTTCGCACCCAGTCCAAAGTGTCATTGGGGTGTGGGACGACTTTGCATATCTCGTTTTTGGTTTCATCATCATCGTAAGCCGCCTCGACGTGGGCGATGAACGCAGCGCTGAACACCTGTTGGCAAGTTCTCACCGTCTGTAACGTCAGATGGCCGGGTGCGAAGATGGGTCGCACGGGTCGGTTCGCTAACCCATCAGCTGTGCAATCGACATGGACTGTGTCACTTGTCGTCGGAATTTGCCCATGGTCAAGGTCGATGTGATCTATCCCTATTGTTTGCACCCGACCCATTCGAACCACATTGTGAATCCGACGCAGTTCGTCTAACTCGGCGACCGTAACAGTGCAGCATCGGTACATCGTTGGGCGAACCGAATGATCAAATTGCAGCAACGCTCCCCTTTGCACCAATTCATCAAACATCTGATCCACAGAAACGGACTCAGCGACGATCTCCATCGTTTCGACCTGACGAAGCAGGGCCTGAACTGCGAACTCTTCTCCTGGTTGGATGGACGCTCGATCCAACATCCACTGGTCTCGCGGAACAATCCACCTGATCGCCTCCGGGTTAACCCCGTTGCCGAGCAGCCAGAGGCACGAGTCAATCGCGGTCTTTCCCCCACCTACAACGACATAGTCTCCAGGGGTGTCACCAATTTCAGGGAGCCCGTTAGGAGGGATGCATGTCACTCCCTCCGACACCTTGTAACTCGGGGTGGTGACCGATGGAACCGTCACATTCATGTATGTCGCATCAACGGTCTTTTTGGCTTCACAGTGTGTTTCGACCCCAGATACCAGATTCCTAACCGTTCCATTCCCAATGTATTCACACATTGGGAGATACTTCACTCTTCCTGTGGGCAGAAATTGCTGGTTCATGACCTGCTCGAAGTACATCACCACCTCACTACCGGAAGCCAATTCGTACAACCCGGCATTCAAACCGACCAGATCCTTCTGGTTCGTTCCTAACACCCGCGAATTGACCCCATAAAACGAAGACGGCTGGTGCAACCGCACGAATGGGTATGCGTCGTTCCAGTGCCCACCGGGTCGCCCGTGCCGGTCAACAATGGTGACCGTAGCTTCGGTTTCGTTCATGAGCACGTCGGTAAACGCCATTCCCATCGCGCCGGCACCTACAACCAAATAGTCACTAGTACCGTTTTCGCTCATGACAACTAACCCTGAATGTCGGGGCCGGCGGCCTCTATCTCAAACTTGACGATGCACCTTTGATCATCGACCATCGCCCTGCGGTAATCATCCCAATCAGGGTGATCCCCACTCAGCGTCCTGTAATAAGCAACCAACAGATCCATAGCGTCGGGCAAGCTCACAATTTCAGCTTGACACTGCAATTGGACCCATCGGCCAAGCCACTTGTCGGGAAACACGCACAGCCACGAGGTGGGGTCCCTACGAAGGTTCCAGGTCTTGATGGCCGTCTCTCTGGTACTCATAATGATTTCGTTATCGA
>JASMKJ010000458.1 GCA_030749275.1 Acidimicrobiales bacterium | reverse complement strand
GAAGCAACCTTTTCGCTCAGAACTCGCGACGAGCCGCCCGAAGCCATCGATATTCCGTACAGAACGTCAGCGGCTTCCATCGTACGTTTTTGGTGGCTCACGATGACCAATTGTGCCTCTTCTCGGAATTCGGAGACAAGCTCTAAGAATCGATGCAAATTGATGTCGTCTAATGCTGCTTCGACTTCGTCCATTACATAAAAAGGAGAAGGTCGACTGCGGAAAATCGCAAAAAGGAACGCCAACGCTGTCAGCGACCGTTCACCTCCTGAAAGGAGCGAAAGCTTCCTGACGTTCTTGCCTGATGGTTTAGCTTCCAATTCAATGCCTGTTTCAAGCGGTCGATCGGGGTCACTCAACGTCAACCGTCCTTCGCCGCCCGGAAACAAGGTTGAAAAGATCTGACCAAAGTTGTCGGCCACGTCCTTGAATGCCGCGGCGAAAACGTCAACTATTTCTGCGTCTACTGCCGCGATAACCTTGTTCAATTCTCTCCGTCCGCTGCGAACATCATCCAGTTGTTCCGCTACAAAATCGTGGCGTTCTTTGAGAGCTTCATGTTCTTGAAGAGCTAGAGGGTTAATTGGGCCCATCCGACGCAGGTCGCTTTCAAGTTCTCGAGCCCGTGCTGCCGGAGTACTCGATTCTTCCAGTGGTGGCTCTGGCGTGGCTAATGCCTCCTCTGGGTCGGCATTCAACTCGTTTCGCAGCATCTCTCGCAGACTGTCAATTTTGAATCGACGTTCAGTTTCAGCTAGCTCATTGGATGCGGCCATCTCTTGCGTTTCGGTCAGCTTCTTCTCCATCGATGACCGTTCTCCACGCAAGGTCTCGAGGCGGTCAGCAACCAGCCTCACTTCAGCTGATAGCTCTGTACGTTTGGCGCGTAAGTTTCCTACTTCTCGGTCCAACACGGCGAACCTTTGTTGGAGCAGATCTCTTAGGTCGGCAAGAGCTCCGAGACTTTCCTCTACTCGACGTAATCGGTCTGACTTTCCCTTTGTGTCCTCATCATTTGCCTTGAGTTGGACCATGATCTCTTCGCGTCGATCATGTGCCCTTCTCTCTCGCTCTTGGAGCGCCTTCTGGTTTGTTTCGAGCTCAGCTCGACTTTGGGCCGCAGCCCGCATACGGCGTTCTAACTCGCGTCGTTGAGTATGGGCTTCGCTGGCTGCGGATCGCTCAAGACTTTCTGCCGCTTCTAACTCAACAAGACGTTCCTCTAACTCCGCCAGTCTTGGCCGGTCACGTTCCAAGGTTTGGCTTAACTCATCGGCTCTTACCCCCACGATTTCTCGCTCCGAGGTTAAATCGCGGCGCGACCGTTGGACCTTTTCGATTCCGTCCGCTGACCTTGTCAACAGGTCGTCATTTGTTTCCAAGTGTCGTACCGCTTCTTCATATCGGCGTCGAGCGTCTAGAAGGTCGGCTTCTGCGACGGTGTGTTCAGTCTGCGCCGCTTCTCTGCGGGCGGTCGCAATTTGAACATGATCTCGCGCCTCATCTAGCGCCGTCGCAGCCGAGGTCTTTTCTCCCGGCGACACATTCCAGCCGCCGGGTCCGAAACAGTCTCCGCCGGGGGTGACTACCGTGAGTCCCGGCCGTTGCACCGCTAAGTCGATCGCTTCTGACCATCCACCTTGCACGCAAACCGCGGTAGACAGCAACGAGTCCAGAAGCGTGTCCAATTGGGATGTTTTTCCACTGACGCGTTCGCGTAGAGCATCGGCAAATTCGGGTCTCTCAGCATCGTTGTACGGACTCTGGATAGCGAGTATCGAACCAGGTACTTCGGAGCGTCCCAGCTGCTCCAACGCAGTCCGCGCGGTCTCGACGTCTTCAACGACAACCGAAGCTAGAACCCCGCCTATTGCAGCTTCAACCGCTGGTTCCCACCCTGGGTCAATTTCAATGAGTTCAGCCAACACTCCCAAGACCCCATCAATTTCTTGCACTTGTGGAAAACCTGAGTTTTCGAGGGCAGTCTCCGCTGCAATTTCGAGGGCCTCAACTCGGGCTCTCCAGGTTTGCTCGTCTTTACCAGCCAGCAGTTGTTCTTCGGCTACGAAGGTCATCCTCTCTTCAGCTGCTTCGGTTCCCTTTTGGGCTTCGTCCAACTCCTGCACGAGTGCTGGTTCAGCGTCGGAAGCAGAAACAAGACCTATTTGCAGGTGTTCAAGGCGCTCATCAGCTTCGGCGATCTCTTTCTTTAGCTGTTCCACGCGTCGCGTGAGACGAGCGTGCTCTCCGGTGACGCTCTCCAACCCCCGCTTTAGTGGCCCCAGCTCACCCTTGACCTCTGCAGCGCGTCTGGCCGCATCTAAACCCACTAGCGGCCCATCAATTTCTAACGATTCGGCTTCTACGGTTAGCTGCGCATCGACCGTGACCAGTTCTTCTAGCTGTCGAACAACATCTGCGTCTCGTGTTGAGAGCTCGTCTAGTTCTTCGGCAAGTCTCGACGACTCCAGTTGGAGCGTTAATGCCACATCAGCCGCTAGCAGCGCGCCCCGATCACGCTCTGTTGTCCTCGAACGTTCCTCTATTAGGGCGATTAAACCTCGGCATCGCTCGCGTAACGATTCAACTCTGGGAAGCAAGTCTGTGCTTGGATCGCCCGCTACAGCTAGCTGAGACTCCAAAGCACGTATCTCTATATCGAGTGCACCTATATCTCCGCGTAACCGTACCTGTTCGCTGTTGGTTTCCTCAGCTGCGTCTTTAGCCGCTGTTCGGGCGGCCTCAAGACTGCGGATCTCTTGCCCGGTAAGGAAGAGGCGAATCGAACGCAACTCATCGACAACCGCGCCATGACGCTTTGCTGCATCAGCCTGTTTTTCCAGCGGGCGTAGCTGGCGTCGCACTTCTCGTTGAAGATCTTGGAGTCTCGTCAAATTTGTTTCAGTCGCCACAAGTCGACGTTCAGCTCGTTCTTTTCGGCGACGAAACTTAAGAATTCCCGCCGCTTCTTCGACAATCGCTCGCCGTTCCTCAGGTCTCGAGTTGAGAACCTGGTCTATCTGGCCTTGAGCGACGATGACGTGTTGTTGTCGTCCCACACCCGCATCGCTAAGCAATTCTTGGATGTCAAGAAGACGACACGGAACGTCGTTCAGCGAGTACTCCGAATCCCCTGACCGGTACAAGGTACGAGTAACAGTCACCTCGGTGAATTCAATCGGTAACGAACCGGAGGAGTTATCGATCACCAAACTAACTTCGGCGCGTCCAAGAGCCGGTCGGTCGGGAGTACCTGCGAAAACCACATCTTCCATTTTCCCCGATCGAACTGTGGTCGGTCCCTGTGCACCCAGCACCCACGCGACCGCGTCCACCACGTTGGATTTACCGCTGCCGTTGGGACCCACGACGACCGTGACTCCGGGCTCAAATTCGAGCACCGTCGGGTCCGCGAAAGACTTAAAGCCCTTCATGGTAAGTGACTTGAGGAACACTAATTTGACCTATCCGGAAAACGAAGCTGCACCACCAAAATGAGTAGTACTCCGACATCATGCCTTGTCATTGGCACTTATTGGTTGACCCTTAGCTAGGTATTTTGGAAGCTAATGCAATTTGGCAACTAGACCTGATAGTCGCAGTAGTAATGAGTGGTTCCCCCGACTCTCGCAGTCAGCACATCGCCTCGTCCGTTCCTGCTGCGTTCACCGCCTCGTCCATACACTTCTAGGTATTCGTCGTAGCCTCCCGGTTCTCCGAAGACATCCGAAATTTCGTCAAGACTCACTCCCCGATGCTTTACCGCGTTGTGAATGGTCTCGACGATGGATCTGTACAACCTGCGTATCTCCTGGGTGATGAGCTGATTCGCGATTCTGTCGTGTCGCAACAGCGCTGCATGAAGAATTTCGTC
>JASMKJ010000457.1 GCA_030749275.1 Acidimicrobiales bacterium | reverse complement strand
CGAGTAGGCAGAGACCAGGACTACACGGACATTCCGAACCTCTTGACAATGAACGAAATTGGGTTGATCCGCAGTAACCCAATTGAGATGGTGGATCTGAATTCCAACCCGCTAATCGACCTGAGCCACTTTGAAGAGGCTCGGTTCTACCGCCCAATGGGTGGGAGGGTCTGGAGGATGTTTCCTGTAGAGACCCATCGGGGCTGTCCGTACAAGTGTGCTTTCTGCAACTCACCCAGCCAGATGGCCATGTACAGGGATGAGTTGGGTGAGAACTACCTACGGCGGAAGACATTTGACAACATGTTCCGTGAACTGAAATTCTACAAGGAGGAAATGGGGGCTGAGTACCTCTACTTCTGGGCCGACACATTCTTTTCCTGGAAGCCGGGCGAGTTCGAGACGTTTGCCGAGATGTACGAAGATATCAACCTGCCCTTCTGGTGTCAGACGCGTGTGGAAACTGTCGAGCATGAGAGGTTGATGCGCCTAAGAGAAATCGGATGTGCTCGGATGTCGTTCGGCCTTGAACACGGCAACGAGGAATTCCGTGCCACCTGGCTGAAGCGCCGCATGTCGAACCAGTTGATCATTGACAACTTCGCGATTATGAATGAGGTGGGTATCCCGTTCAGCGTCAACAACATCCTCGGCTTTCCCCATGAGACCCGTGAGTTGGCCTTCGACACGGTCAGGTTGAATCGTGAGTTTGAGTGCAGCGACCGTAACGCCTATGCCTTCACACCCTTCCATGGCACACCGCTTCGCGACGAGTGCGAACGTCTCGGCTTCCTTGAGGATGGCGACATAGTGCGTTCCATGGTGACCGACGGAACGCCGCTGGACATGCCACAGTTCCCCCGTAGTCAGGTGCTGTCGCTGGTCAAGACATTCAATATGTATGTGCGTTTTGAACAGGACCGCTGGCCTGAGATCGAACTGGCAGAGCGGGACACGCCAGAGGGACACGAGAAGTACGAGGAACTCAAGGGTGAGTTCGTATCTCGCTTCTGGTCAAGCGAGCCGTCGACCAGTTTCGAGGAGGCTTCGATCGTCGCCTGACCCGGTTCGCCGTGAATCGACGAGAGGCGGTAGAACCCATCACCTCTCGGCCGTCATATCTGAGCACCAGACCCATCGGTGGCGTTGCCCCAGTTGCCCAGACCGTGAGACCGATGTCATCCACTGGATTCACCGACTCAACTCGCATATAGAGCAAACAATGGATCAGACTTCATCTTCTCTCGGACATACTCGAGGTCCTCTTGGGTATCCACGCTGACTGCACTGCTCTCAACTTCGACGGCTCGAATAGCGTATCCGCGCTCAAGGATCCGCAGATGCTCGTGGTACTCGACCTGCTCCAAGGCCCCTGGGGCCCACGTCGCATATTCGAGCAGGAAGGCCCGGCGGAATGGGAGAATGTGGTACGCCTTGAACATGGGGGCCCCCGGAGTCCGTGAATCTGACGGTATGTCGGATCTCGAGAAGTACATGACATTGCACTGATCATCAAGAACTACTTTGATGTCAGATGGTGAATTGCGCCGACTGAATGGATTTACGAGAATGGCCACCTGTACATCGGGGTCCTCATGGAGGGCCTCAACGACCTTGTCGATGGACGTCGGGTCGACCAGAGCCTCGTCACCAAAGACATTGACGACGATCTCAGCATCCAGGTGACCTGCGGCCTCGGCAATTCGCTCAGTGCCGTTCTTGTGGTCGGCTGCCGTCATGATCACCGCTCCACCATGATCACCTACAACATCTGCGATCTCATTGCTGTCGGTAGCCACGAATACTTCGTCAAGCAGTTCAGCCATTAGGCACCGGCGGAATACATGGACGACCATCGGCAGGCCGCAGATGTCAGCCAGTGCCTTTCGAGGAAGACGCGCCGACTCTAAGCGGACGGGAATAACTGCTGCGGTACGTGGACGCAAGTCACTTACCCCTGAGTCTTGGCATCAAACCACTCAGTCGTCTCGGCAACTTCGCGAAAGAGAATCGAGCTGTCCACGTCATAGGTCACAAATCCCATGCCCAATTCCAGAAGCCAGATCACATCGTCGCGATTCTGGGGCACGAATCCACCCGCACAGCAACCTGCGCTTCGCACCCGTTCAACACCGTCAGCAATCGCTTCGATAACCGCCGGGTGCTTTGGTTCACCCGGGTGACCGAGGGCCTGCGAGATGTCGTAGGCACCGAAGTACACGACATCAATCCCCGTTACACCTGCAATCTCACCGGCGACTGACAACCCACCAAGCGATTCAACGATGGCCACACCGACCACAGAGGCGTTACTGCGCGCGGCATGATCATGCCCGTCACGGTTCGTGAAGCCACCAGCCTTCGTGAACGGAGAGAATCCCCGACAACCGTCCGGGTGGTAGCGAATGGCCGTGGCCAGATCTGCAGCGGCGTGTTCATCTGAAATATGTGGTACCACTATCCCTTGGGCACCCTGATCGAGGGCCTGCAACGCCATCCACGCCTCGTTGGCGGGAATTCGCACGAGTAATGCACACGAGCCACTCCCGTTGCACGCTGATACATGCTGATGGATCTGGCTGAGGCCGAACGGACCGTGCTCCAGGTCGACGATTTGGAAGTCGAAACCTGCCAAGGCCATGACCTCGGTGGCCAGCGGGGCAGACAATGTGTTCCAGGTTCCGATTACGGGGATCTGGGCGTCGAGTTTCTCTCGAAGTTGGCTGGTCATGGGCATCACCGTTCCCAGATAGGTCAGATTGGTTTTGTCAGGGACAAATATGTCAGATCCGGCACCACCACACATGACTCCCCGTCGAATGCGGCACGACTCGCGAGCCCGGTGAGTACAGCAACTGCAGCGCCACACCCCGCGGCCTCACCCATTTGGACATCGACCGGGTGGTCGCCAATTACCACCGACCGTGCGGCATCCACGGCCAGGTGGCCGATGGCAGCCATGGCAAGATCAGGTGCAGGCTTAGTGACTGCTACCGAGTCACCGCCGAGCACCAAGTCCACCCAGTCCCCAAGGTCCAAGACATTGAGCGCTTGCCTCGCTCGACTGGTGAGATCGGTTGTGACAACCGCTACCGCGACTCCAGCGTCAGAGAGGCTGCGCAGGATGTTCCTGACCCCCGGCAACGTTCGAAGGAGTGGTTGAAAGTCGGACTCCGTCCGACGGTCAATCTCGGCAAATAGAGTCTCAACCTCCAGACAAGAGATGTTGACCCCCTCTGCCCGAACTACCGACGCAGCGACGGCGACAATCTCCGGGCGCGGCTTCACCCCCACGGGGCCATCAGGCTTCATCCGTCCCGTCTTTAGATCCACACCCATTGCATCAACCAGGTAGTCGGCCACCTGACTGGCGCGAACGCCATCACCGAAACAGTCAACGGAAATCAGATCTGCCCTGAGCCTGATCATCGAAGCCCAATAGTGGTGGATGTCAATGAGCGTCCCATCCTTGTCAAACAACACCGCCTGGATACCCTTGAGGCACTGGTCGCCGCCAACCAATAGATCGGTCAACTCGCGATACTCCGGTTGACGAGGTCAGAAGCAAACTCAAGGGCCTGACCGATTCGCTCAAGGTCGTGTTCAAAACCCTCTTCGGCCACCCAACCCTTTACGATCCCCCGCGCGTGCGTCCCGATCGAAACGCCCTGGTAGGGGACATTGCACAACTGGGCCATTGCTGCCGTCTTCCCGTTTGTCCCCCCCGACAACAGGATTGGGAGTTCGCGAAAAGAGCGGTCCTTCTCCTTGAGATCCTTTTGAATCACATCAGCGATTGCTATTGCCTGAAGGGTGGTGTTGTGGTCGTTGGTACCTCCGCTCATCGGCACACCGTCGGCCTGAATAATGGTCCGCTCCCCGGCCACCGCATGGGCGGCCCGTATCCGCTCGATCAGTTGGACATTGGACAGGTGAAACCTGTCTAGGCACATTGAAATGAAGTTGTCCGACTGTGCGGCGTTGACTGTCTCCCATTCCCCAATAATGGTGTCCTCCCCGGGCACAGCCGCGTGCAACTCAATGTTTTCGGCACCGGCCTCGATGCACCGCGGGAGCAACTCGCCAAGTTCCTTGGCGTTGTGACGGTATCTAATAGCAGCAACCTTGGGGGGGCAGGCCGCCTCGCAGTTCCCGCATCCGATGCACCGCTCAGCAATGATCTCCAGACTCTCAGGAATAGCGTCGGTTGGGCAGACCGGGATACAGAGATCACAACTCACACAGTCATCGATGATGAAGGCCTTTCGAACGTGGTGGTCACCCGGCATCCCCACACTCACCGTTATGAATGGGCGAACAGGAATCTCTAGAGAGAAGTGTTCGGCGTGTCCGTAGGCCAGGTCAATGCCCTCTCCACACGCCT
>JASMKJ010000456.1 GCA_030749275.1 Acidimicrobiales bacterium | reverse complement strand
CAAATTCGCGTTCACAGCTAGTACACCGAAACTTGAATTTTTCTTCGAACCTGCTCTGTTGGATCTTGGCACTTCGAGTAAGATAATTCTGTTCGTAACGCCGCTCTTTTTCTTTCTTCTTCCGCTTGAGTGCACGTTCTTTGCGTTCCTGTTCCCGTCTCCTCACAGAAGCAGCTCTTGACCCATTGATGTCAAGTGAGTTTCTTGCCTGCCTTATTCGATTCCGATGTTGGTCCTGGAGAGGTTTCACCACAGCAGCTATCTGGGCGACAACAGATTCTGGAGCGCTGGTTACCTCTGATGCTGAGAACCGCATCACCTGATACCAGTTGGCTCGAAGAACGTCGTCTCTCAGGCCGTCTCTAACGGTTTGTCCTCGATGGAAGGTGAAGCCATCTACTTCGACAATGGTTCTTGCCTCGGGGAAGAAGAAATCCACGAAATAGCCGTAGATCTTTTCTTCACGCTTGAACTTCATCGAACCATCGGCCCTAAGCGCTTCTTCTAGCCGTTTTTCCGGAGGGGTAGGATTGGCTCTTCGTACACTGGCTTCTGCCGCCTTTCTCTCCGGGTCATACGGCGTGGATTGAGCACGTCCGTGATTCGCTATCTGAGTCAGTGTCGAAGCCCTGGAGGGCGGGGACTGGTGGTGTTCCTCGGCACAAACCCGGACCTCGTCGACACTTTGATGATCCTCTTTGCAGTGGCCGCACTTCACTTGTCTTGGCCAGATCTCGCGAGTTGTTCGCGTAACTCACACCACTCGCAATCGATGTCAAATTTAGCGGTAGTCGGATCCGTTGTTATCTCACAGATGGTTTCTAGAAGGCTCACAAACCATTCGTGGTCGTATTCGACAGGAACCCAAGTGGTTGAGATCAGGTGCGCGAGCCCGTGACTAGTTGAACTCATCGATTCAGGTGTGACAGCTAGGATTCCCATACCGGCGACGTTTCGGGTGTTGTCATCGACCGGGTTTGTCAACGCCCAGTGATAGGCCGATAGTTGCGGTCTGAACCTCTCAGCGGTGTGTTCATTGGGGAAACCAGATTTGAAGTCAACGATGACGACCCGACCATCATCGAGTCTGGCGATCGCGTCGATCCTGCCTCTGATGGTCAGAGTGACTCCTTCGTGTTTGAACGGCCGCGACATCACGCCGGAACCATTCCGGATCACTCCTGCGGGTAGATCAGCCGAGAGGGCTGACGTTGGCCTTTCATTGAAGAAATCCCGGTGGTGTCGACCTAGTCGCGAACAGACCTTTCCAAGACCAGTTGAGAATCGCTCGGGTAGGACCTCCCCGTTAAGCGCTTCAGCGAAACACCGGTGACAACCACCTAGGTCCCTATTCAGGGTGTAGGGAGAAACCCGAATGAATTTTTCACCCACTAGGAGAACCCTCCTTCGCTCTAAGGGAGTTGGTTGCTTGGTGCATTCATCCAAGCGGAACGTTCCCTCAGGGTCGATGGGTAAGGCTTCCCACTCTTGGTAGGGCCTGCCCAATAGGGGCAGTCGCCAACGATGACGGGGCTGAGAGCATGCCCGGCTCTACGATTCGCATTGTGTTAGTAGTTCGCTACACCCCGCCAGATGAGATCACCCACGCTGACGAGAGTGTTGAACCGGGCGACCTTGTAGTTGTTGGGCGTGATCCGGGTGAGGACGGGATAGTGCTCTACGAGGCCGACAGGACAATTTCGAGAGCCGCCGTTGAACTGTCCGAAGTTGAGGACGGTGTCCGGATACGCAACCGGAACCGCTACATACACGTTGAACTGTTCTTTGGCGACCATCCCTCTCAGCTCCTACAGCCAAGAGAAGCTCACACGCTGCCAGGGGACGGCAAGGTAGTGATTCCCGATGGACACCTCATCGAATTCGAGCTCTCCCATAAAGAAGAAGACGATTCGGTCAGTTTCTCGTCTTCTGAGACAACCCGTACTCATGGTCGTTCTGACCAGGATATTTGGCATGGGCTGTTCGTTACTCGAAGGCAGGTATTGACGGCCCTTGTTGCGGCCCACTTCATTGACGACTTCATTGACATTCCCTACAGGACCGAGCCAACCAACCCCCAGCTTGTGGTCTTGTGTGATTCCACTCTCCCGGCAATACGAAACCGCTTGGATAGAGCCAGGAGGCAGCTTGAGGTCGAGCTCGACCAGGAATTCATTGGGGAACATGGAAGGCACCAAATTGCCCAATGGATGATCGCTTTCCGGCTCGTGACCAGGACTGACGTCCTCGCCTTACCTGGTATCGACCATCTCCCCCGCCGCAGTAGCTGACAGGGAGTAGGCAAGCTTCGATTTCGACGCGCCTTGGCCCCGAAGTTTTTTCGATGGAGTCACTACACAGGAGCTATGGGAAGCATTACCCATTCCTGAAGTCGATTCGATGCCCCACGATGACAACCACCCAATGTCATCATCATCGGAGGTATCGAAATGACCATCACGGCCACCTATCTGGCTCTCGGCGAGCCGGGAACCTG
>JASMKJ010000455.1 GCA_030749275.1 Acidimicrobiales bacterium | reverse complement strand
CAACGGAACGGTCCTAACTGCCGACCAGTACAACCAAATCTTCACCATGCATGGAACCACAATGGTTTTCCTCGTGATCATGCCGTTGGCAGCAGCATTCGCGAACTACATGGTGCCCCTCCAAATTGGGGCGAGAGACGTCGCCTTCCCCCGTATGAACGCGCTCGGCTTATGGATCTTTGTGTTCGGAGGGATTTTCCTGAATCTCAGCTGGTTCCTAGGGGGTGGACCAGATGGAGGATGGTTTGCATATGTACCGAACACTGGTGTCACCTTCAGCCCAGGTGCCGGGATGGACTTCTATTCATTCGGTCTGCAGATCGCAGGTATCGCGTCTCTAGTTGGAGCGATCAACCTCATCGTCACCATCATCAATATGCGTGCACCCGGTATGACCATGCTGCGAATGCCGGTCTTCACCTGGATGATTTTAGTTGTCCAATTCCTGCTCCTATTCGCGTTGCCTGTCATCACAGTTGCCCTGATCTTGCTGAGCTTTGATCGGACCTTTGACGCGAACTTCTTCAACGTTTCCATGGGGGCCGACCCGTTGCTCTGGCAGCACCTTTTTTGGATCTTTGGACACCCAGAGGTGTACATCCTGATTCTTCCCTCATTTGGCATCGTTTCAGAGACCCTGCCGGTGTTCTCCCGAAAGCCGCTGTTCGGATACTCCGTGATTGTCATCTCGGGGGCCGCTATTGGCTTCATGGGGTGGGGTGTGTGGGCGCACCATATGTTCGTATCGGGGTTAGGCCCGGTCGGGGTAGCGGCGTTCTCTGCGACGACGATGTTTATCGCTGTGCCGACTGGGGTGAAGATCCTGAACTGGATCGCGACGATGTGGGGAGGCAATCTGAGATTCACATTGCCGATGATGTTCTCCGTGTCACTGGTGTCGATGTTCACCATTGGCGGACTGTCGGGCGTTATGCACGCGGTCGCACCCGCAGACACCCAACAGACAGATACATATTTCATCGTTGCTCATTTTCATTACGTTTTGTTCGGTGGCGCCCTTATGGGGCTGTTCGCTGGGATGTACTACTGGTGGCCAAAAGCTTTTGGCTACAAACTCAACGACAAGCTCGGGAAGTGGCACTTTTGGACCGTGCTCTTTGGCTTCAACATGGCGTTCGGACCAATGCACATGCTTGGTCTCCAGGGGATGGCACGTAGACATAGTCGCTACGGCCCCGAAGACGGGTTTGACTTCTGGAACGCCGTTGTCACCATCGGAGCCTTCGTGATTCTTATCGGGATGATTATCTTCGCGGTAAACATCGTTCGTTCGTGGCTTGGATACAAAGCAGGAACAGTTCCTCAAGAACCCGCAGACCCATGGGACGCACGCACCCTCGAATGGGCGATACCGTCGCCCACACCGGAGCACAACTTTGATTATGTTCCAGTGGTGACCGACGTGGACGACTTCTGGCACAAGAAATATCAACCCGACGAAAACGGAAAACTTCGGAAAGTTGCGGATGGTAACGCCATAGCCCAAAAAGGTGACCAACACCCCCACCTGCCGTCACCGTCATATTGGCCGATCGTGCTCGCCGCCGCCCTACCTTTAATTGCGCTTGGACTCATATACAACCTTTGGCTCACAGGCATAGGTCTCGTTCTCCTTCTCGGATCTATGTTCGGTTGGAGTTTGGAACCGGCAACTGACCCCGACGCTGGACACGGTGATCACGGAGATGATCACGGCCCCGAAGAGGACGGTCCGGACAGCAACGACAAAGCCGAAGGCGAAATAGCAGAGGAGGCCCCAGTTGACTGACGTCGCAGAATCTTCGACTAGCCAGCTTGCATATGGCCCAACAGACTGGGATGACCATCACCATCTGCCAACCAACACAGGCTTGACCAACGAAAAAATCACAATGTGGGCATTCTTGGGCTCAGATTGTCTGCTTTTCGGTTCCTTGGTATCGACCTATCTACTTCTTCGCAATCGAGTTGGTCCCGCCACCCGTGGGCCGACCGCAGCGGACCTTTTCGACATTCCGTTTACATCCGTTAGCTCATTCGTTCTGCTTATGAGTTCTCTCACCATGGTCCTCGCGGTCACATCGATTCAACGTGCCGAAATGGAACGCTGCAAACTATGGCTTCTAACCACGGCAGCGCTCGGGTCAATCTTCATTGCCGGCCAGGTATATGAATTCACCGGCTTCTATCGAGAAGGCCTCGGCTTCACCACTAACATTTCATCCTCGGCATTTTTCACCCTGACTGGCTTTCACGGTGTTCACGTATCTCTAGGCATCGTGATGCTTGTAACCATGTGGGTACTTGTCTCAGGAGGTCATTTAGGCCCCGAGCGGGCAGAAACTATTGAGATAATTGGCCTCTACTGGCACTTTGTTGACATCGTATGGATCGTTATCTTCGCGGTCGTCTACCTAATCCCATAGGAGCACTAGTCATATGGAAACCATTGCTGCTTCAGAAGAAGACACCCACGAAGAACATCATGACCATGGGCTGAGCGATGTTGGCTACATCAAGGTTGCAATCATTCTCGGAGTACTGACAGCCGTCGAAGTAGCGACCTACTTCTGGGACTTTGGCATTCTTGAAGTCCCATCGTTGTTGATTCTTATGGTTGTCAAGTTTCAAATCGTCGTCTCATATTTCATGCATCTGAAATTCGACAGCAAGGTGTTCAGTTACTTGTTCGTAACCGGCTTGATCCTTGCGATGGCTGTTTTCGCCGCCATGGGAACCTCTATGGTCTTCTGGCAGGACCCATCAGGATGCGACGCCAGTTCATTTTGTTGATCAGTGAAAGCAACTCACGTCAATATTGGATTTATGTAGAGCGCCGCACCCGCTACCTTCAACAGGTGTGATCGATCTTCGACGTTTACGAGATGACTCCGCCTACAGAGCTGGAGTCGAAAAAAAGGGGATAGAAGGGGCTGCGATTGATGCGGTCCTTGATGTAGATGAACGCCGACGATCAGCAATGCACAACGCGGAACAGGCCCGCGCCGCGCAAAATTCTGCTTCGAAGGAGATAGGTCGAGCCGAACCAAATGAACGCGAATCGAAAATCGCTGAAGCGAGCAGGCTGAAAACAGAACTTGAAGCTCTTGAAGCCCTCGAAGACTCCCTGACCCAAGAGCTCGAAGAATTGGCTCTTCAAATCCCCAATCCGGCAGACGAGACAGTCCCTGTAGGTGATGAAAACGCTTTCGAGACCGAAAAGGAAATCGGTGAACGTACTCCCGCACCACCTCACGACCACGCGGAGCTGGGTGAACTTCTAGGTCTTGTCGATAGCGAACGAGCTGTAAAGAACAGCGGTAGCAGATTCGCGTACTTGATGGGTCCAGCGGTTCGCCTTGAATTCGCGCTGGTCCAATTCGCATTTGACATCCTTGAAAAACACAGCTTTGTGCCGGTGGTTCCTCCCGTGCTAGTCCGAGAAGAGATGATGATCGATGCCGGGTTTTTCCCGACAGACAGACATCAAGTTTACGAAATCGCCGGTGACGACTTGTTTCTTATCGGCACCTCGGAAGTAGCTCTCGCAGGCTTGCATAGAGATGAGCGCCTCGACCGGGACTCTTTACCTGTCCGATACGCCGGGTTCTCGTCATGTTTTCGACGTGAAGCTGGAACGTACGGCAAAGACACCAGGGGCATTTTTCGTGTCCATCAATTCGACAAGGTAGAAATGTTCTCCTTCTGTGATCCGAATACCAGTTGGGACGAACTGGAAACGCTTCGGTCCATACAAGAAGAAATTGTTTCCTCATTGGAATTGCCGTATCGAGTGATCAATGTTGCGTCAGGCGACCTTGGTTCAGCAGCAGCAAAAAAATATGATCTGGAGGTATGGCTGCCGTCCGAAGGCGCTTATCGCGAAGTGACCTCCTGTTCGAACTACACCGACTATTCCGCCCGTCGCATGGGCAGTCGGTACAAAGACGAAAACGGAACTGGGCTGCTTCACACTCTTAATGGCACAGCATGCGCAATTTCGAGGACCCTCGTCTTCCTAATGGAAAATGGGCAACAAAGCGATGGTTCCATCGCCATTCCCGAAGCTCTCCGCAGCTACACGGGTTTCGATTCCGTACCCGGTATCTCTAACTGAACCCCCAATGAACACCAACCCAGGCTGCCGCAACACCGGATATCAGGGTCGCGACGAGATATAGAAGTGCATGTAAACGAGAATTTGAGCCGAGGACAGAAAGCTCCCTCGCTAGCCCCGATACCGTTGTCATTGCCCCGACACCAGCAGTACCGAGAACTGTGGTGACTGAATTACCCAAGCCAACCAAGAGCCCTAATGCCAAAGCACCAGCGATATTCAAACTCCAAGTGCCGAGCTTTCCCCAACGAACGCTGGCTTTCCATCGAATAGCGGCTCCGAATGCTGCGGCGATAACAAACAAAAAAACAATCATTTTCTATCACCTAAAGAACGTCCAAGATCAAAGCCAACAACGCAACAAACGAGGGTTGCGATTCCCCAAAGCCCCGCATTGGCCCACCGTTGATCTTCAAGCGCGACCGCCAGAGAAACAGCTACGGCCGCGAAGCTTGTCAGGGACCCGCACAAACCAACTGTCAACCACGCTTGATCCCACTTGTGTTGTTGTGAGCTTGACGCCCAACCAACCAAGATGCACCCGAAAACATTTGCCACCAACAAGCCACATGACCCACCTGCCAGCAGACCAAGAGCCCAGCGGCTGCCCGCGCCAACAACTGCAGCAGTTAATACGGCAGCTATAGACCGTGTTGCCATGGCATAGTGCCTAGTAGACAAGCGGAGCTCAAACGGTGATGCACCAAGCGGACCCTCTAAAACGAATCCGAGAGAACTTAATGAACGAAGGGTTGATGGAATCTGCCGCTCCGTCAAATCCTATGGATCTGTTCGATTCGTGGATCGCTTACGCGGAAGAACTGGATTTCCACAATGCGAACGCCATGACAGTAGCAACGGTCAATACCAGCATGGAACCTTCCTTGCGGAATGTCCTTTTACGAGGTCGGCTGGGGGAGGCCCTTGTCTTTTACACCAACTACGAAAGCGACAAAGCTATTGACCTAGATCAGAACAAAAACGCGGCAGTTCTGATGGGGTGGCTCGAGTTAGAGCGACAGATACGGCTTACCGGAGAAATCGAAAAGGTTGACGAGGCTAATAGCGACCAGTACTTCTCTTCACGAACACGCGGATCGCAAATTTCTGCCGTTATATCCCAACAAAGTCGACCGATAGACAGTCGAAGTGAGTTAGAAGAAGCATGGTCACGACTCGACGCGGGACTAGTTGATCAATCACCTAACCGCCCATCGAACTGGGGGGGTTATGCCTTTACTCCGGTCTCTATTGAGTTCTGGCAGGGGCGCCCCAACCGGCTACACGACAGACTTCGATATCAACGAGACAACGGTGGCTGGACGATGAACCGACTCGCTCCCTGAGACTTCGATTCATTTGGTCCGCTTGGACCAGTCAAGTGCAGCGGCTGCTAAGCCGTTAATTAACGCTTCGTGGTGCGGCACCCGCCCAGGTCCTTTAAAACCGGTCCAGATAGGACTCTTTCCCCGGATCCTCGGGGGCAACTCTACTTGCACACCTCCACCTCGGGGTAGGTTCACCGGGTTTTTTGGGTGTTGACCTCGTAACGCGAGCGGCACAGAAGAAATTTCATGGACGATTTCATAATGGGGTAAATATGGAATTAAACGACAGGCCACGAATTCAGCCAACTTACGATTTTGCCCCCCCAACAAAACTGATCTGAGTAAATCTGGTCTACCGAATCCATGAATCGCTACGACGACATCGACATGTTCGACAAAACGCCTCAGGTTTTCCGACTCGTTGGGGTCTACTAAATGGGAAGGAATATGCCACTGATCATTCGGGCCTTGCAGGACTCCATAATAGGAAGCTCCTGATCTTTCAGCCGCAGCGCATGCAACGTCATCGGTCACTTCTTCCAGCCAGCCGCCATGAAAAGCCATGAAACCAAAACGTGAGCCGAGTCGCAGTACTTCACTGACACCAGGCATCGATAAGAGTGCTTCAAAAGGACGATCCTGCTGCAGCAAGGCATGGTCCCCCAAATGCAAGGCCACTATTGGACCTCCTCTCCGGTTCCGGCGGGTGTTTGACCTGTTTGGAGCAACCAGACAATTAAACCCAGCGCAACAATCACGCTCAGCAAGATTCCTGTACGAACGCCCCCAATTTCGCTGATGGCGTTACTCAGGCTAGAACTCCAACCTTCAACGGTTGTCACAACCCAGTTTGGCGAAGTTCCTGTTTGGTCAATGAGCCAAAAAACAACCAGGTAGATCCCCGCCAACACCATCAATAATCCCGAGCCTCGGTCTACGAAACGGACAAACGACCGGAGCTTTTCAAGAAATGATGAACGGGCCAAGGCCAAACTTACAGTGAGAGCCAACAAGGTGATTGTCATGCCGCAGGCGTAACAGATGAAAGCAACGACCCCTGAGGTGAAACCAGTAACTGACGTTGATACCACCACGATGAAAGTGGGCAAGGCGCAAGAAATTGAAGCCACCGCGTAGGAAATACCGAAGAGCAACAAACTTCGTAAATCCTTTCCACCAGTACCCCTTTCGAATTTAGGGAAGGCGAAATCTAAACGTCTCCCCGCGGTCACTACGCACCCCAGAACTATCAGGACTATGCCGATGCAAATAGCGATCCAGGGAATGACCTCTCTAATGGCACTTAGGCCAGCAGAAATAAGTAATCCTGCTGCGCCGAAAACAATCAAAAAGCCTCCAGACACTGCTGACCCTGTCCACAAAGCGCGGGCGACGCTCGTGCCGGTGCTCGCCGCCGAGTTGGCCTCAATGCCAAGAAAATATGACAAGTAGGCTGGCAGCATCGCGAAGCCGCATGGATTTATTGTGGCAACTATGCCAGCGGTAAAGGCAAATGCCAGGTTCACGTCACTCATAATCGAATAGATCGCTTAACCGTGAAACAAGGCCGTCATAGTCAAGTACACCGCTGTGACTCTCAAGTATCTGTCCATCTTTTGATACAAAAACGGTAGTCGGCATAGCGAACCCGCCCAGTTCTATTAACAAATCGCTTTCGTCCAACCCGACTGAATAAGTCACTCCGGTGGATTCAACTAATTCACGAGCAGGCCGCCTACCTTCAACAGCGAGCCCGAGGATAGTGATTTGTTCACCATAGCTTGTGTGGAGCTTTTCGAAATCGGGCATCTCTTTAACGCAAGGAGCGCACCAAGAAGCAAAGAAGTTGACGATAAGGGGAAGCCCCGCAAAAGAAGAGAACGAAGTCACCTCTCCATCGAAGGTCGTGAACTCCAAGTGATAGACGCCTTCATCCGTTGAGCTACCTGAAGGAGGGTTGATTGGGGTCGACCTGGATGCGGGCCCTCCCTTCCCGGCGAGCAAGTAAACCGACGCGCTAATGACATACAGGAAAAGA
>JASMKJ010000454.1 GCA_030749275.1 Acidimicrobiales bacterium | reverse complement strand
AAGGTTCCGGCGGCTATTACAAGGCCGCCCACCCATATCCACCCCAAGAGAGGTTCGACTAGGACCCTGATAACAACTACGTCACTGTCCTCTTCAGGGATCGCTACAAGGCTCAAGTACACGTCGTCAATGAGACTTGTCGCCACAGACGGAGTCGCTATTGGCCTGCCAAAGGTCGGGTATTGCGTAATTGCCGGCGCGTACACACCTCTTCCTTGCACTTCGATTTGTGCGCGAACGACGCGATTGGGGCCGTCCATTTCGTCGGTTAAACCCACAAAACGTATTTGGTGACCCGCCACCGACCCGATTTCTCCCGGCTGAAGCTGAAACTCACCTTCTTCGCTAAACGAAGTACTCGCTATGAACCCGAACGCGAGCACGCTCACTCCGATGTGCGCAACCATTCCGCCACCCGATCTTCCGATCAGTCCGCGCCATCCATTTCGTCGGGTAGCTAACAGAAGGTGACGTAACGCCGAGCCAATGACGAAGCCACCAAGCCCGATGCCTAAAACTGGGCCGAGGCCTTCAGCCCCCAACCAAACCGCTACAACCATCGTTACCGCTCCAAGTGCCGCTGGTCCGAGGGCACGGGTTCCCAGCAACCGCCCGTCTGTGGAACGCCATGTAAGTAACGGGGCGAGTCCCATGACTAACAGAAGCGCGACACCCAGCGGTAACAACATCCGGTCGAAATAAGGCCGGCCAACCGCTAGTTGTTCGTTGTTTATAGCCTCGACAATCAACGGGAAAATAGTGCCGAGCAAGATAACAAACGCAAACAGAGTGAAAAGTAAATTGTTGGCGAGGAAAGCACCTTCACGAGACATCGGTGAGTCAATGGAACCGGGCGATCGAAGCTGATCACCTCGCCAGCCAACGAGCGCTACCGACACCACCAAGATTGTCGCGAAGAAACCCAATAGCAAGGGACCTAAGCTCGAAGCGCTGAATTCGTGGACTGACTCAATCACTCCGGATCGAGTCAGAAATGTACCAAAAATCGTGAGGGCGAAAGTTGCTAACAGAAGCGACAAATTCCAGACTCTCAGCATTCCTCTGCGCTCTTGCACCACCACCGAATGGATGAATGCTGTTCCGGTTAGCCACGGGAGAAACGAAGCGTTTTCGACTGGATCCCATGCCCAATAGCCACCCCAACCCAGCACTTCGTAGGACCACCATGCCCCGAGAAGGATGCCGACGGTCAAGCTCCCCCAAGCGATGAGGGTCCAAGTGCGTGTGGTGACTAGCCAGCCTTCACCGAGCCGACCAGTGATTAACGCTGCGACAGCGAATCCGAAGGGGACGGTGAATCCCACGTAACCCAGATAGAGCATCACCGGATGAATGGCCATTAGGGGGTGGTTTCTAAGCAGCGGATTCAGACCCTCCCCATCAGGCGGCACCACTAGCAAGGTGCCGAAGGGGTCCGCTGGTCCGAAAAGCAACGCGAAAAAGAAGATGCATATGGCAAGCATGGTGAAGAGGGCCCAAGCAACGAGATGGTCTTCGATTCGGCGTCGAAAGCTAACGGAGACTGCCGTCACATATCCAGAAAGCACAAGTGCCCAAAGGAGTAGTGACCCTTCAAGTGCTCCCCACAAGGTTGCGACTTTGTAGAGCATTGGAGTCGCTCGAGTGGAATTCGCTGCCACGTACTGCATGGAAAAGTCATTTCGAAGTAGCCCTATTTCCATTGCGATGACCGCTAGGGCACAGCCGCTGATCATGATCGCTAACCACACAAACACCCGTCGGTGATGTTCACGACGTCGTGAGGACAACGCCATTGCCAAGGTAACTGCGCCCCCGATGGCTCCGACGAGACCTAGGCCGACACCGAAAGTGCCAAGGAGCGCTATCACGACGTGTTTACCGGAACCTTAAACGGACAGGCATCCAGGAAGCCGAGCGGTGGGCTCTCGTTCACGCGTTGCTCATTGGCCGACGCATATTCGTTGGTGTGCTTGACCAGCATGCGATCACTTCGGAAGTAGTGGCTATCAGTACCGGCGACGGTCTGGTTTTCACCGCGTACCCAGTTGCCTTCCAAAACCACTGGAATCCAGGGTGACTTAAATAGTTCCGGAGGGTCGCCCGTATGTCGCA
>JASMKJ010000453.1 GCA_030749275.1 Acidimicrobiales bacterium | reverse complement strand
TCCCACATCGTTGGCTTCGTCGAGGTCAGATCGAGTGGGAATCGAGCCTCGGTACCTAACTCGAAGTTCGACTCTCGATCTAACGCTCTGAGTTCTGTTACCTCAGACACGAGAGTCCAGGTTCCTAGCAGTGCTCCGCCTCATCAAAACGTACCCATCTTGGCGTGTTCAAAAGGTGGGATCTCGATACCCCAACTGCGCATTCGTTCACGCATCTCTTGAACAGACTTGACCAGGATCGGCTTCTCTACCTCTTCAACAGTGGCCCCTAAACCAGCCTCATATACAACCCGGTCGGATTCCATCTCTGTGACATTCGGACTCGGTGCAAGCCATGAGGAGTGGTAGCCCTTGAGTTCCACCTCTTCCATCATCCAGATGACTTTGTTTCGTACAACGGCCAAATCATCTGATGTCATATTTGGTACTCGGTACTCCATGTACTTCCATCCGAAGTCACAGTGGCGTACTTCGTCGCGAAAAATTAGTTGCAAAATCTGTTTGGCAACCGGGTCGGTAGTTGTCTTGATACGCGCCCGAAACACATCGAAAGCGATCACCTCAGCACAGCAAATAAGCGAGCCAAAGAGCGCCTCAAGAGGAGTATCGGCGTCGAAACTCATCCCACGTACACCATGGGTAGCCACCGAGTCTTCAAGATCTTTCGTGACAGGCTCAACCATGTAACCGCCAAGCGCATCTGCCATACGTCGGCACGCGTCGGCATGGCGTACCTCTTCCTGAGTGCGGATTGTCCAGAACATTGATAGGTCCGGCTCGCGGCGCTCCTTGGTATAACGCAGTAGCAGAGCGGGACTCTCGGAGATCGCTCCATATTCGCCCCACGCGAGACGAGACCAGTACTGGCGGGCCGCAAACAGTTCTTCTTCGGTGTATTTGGACAAGTCCAACCGCTCCCAAAAGATGTCAGTGGCCGGATTCCAAGCGGTTGTCTTCGCCCGGCGATAGAGCTCTCGAATCGCCGGTATTTTGTCATCAAGGTTAAGCGGAAAATGACTATCGGGAATCTCCAAGACGCCAAAGGGACGCCCAGTCTTCATAGGTGCAAGGGTGTAGGTCATTGGGCACCCAGGCTGTTCAAGATCTGAGATCTCGGATTGTATTTCATGATGTTGAATCGCCGCAAGAGGACGAGTCAATTAAATCAAGCCAAAACTGCTACGGCTTGCGACAGACTTTGGAGCGCGACAAACCCCTTGATGATCTGGCCATTTGGCTGACTCCACCGCATTCGCCGAACCGTCTGTTTTGTATTCGCCGAACCGTTTGTTTTGTCCTACTCGCTCCTAGTGGTCTAGCATCTTAGATACCAGACTGCGAACCGTATGAGACACTCACCGGCATGGACCTGAACGCGGCCTTAACCAACGTGCTAGATCGGTGCTTGGGCGTTCGGGCGTGTGAGCGCGTTCTGATCCTGGCCGACACTGACAGTGATTGCCTCGTCGTGGACATGTTGTGCCGCGGCATAAACGAACGTGACGCGACAGCATCGGTCTTGGCATTGGAGCGGTTTGACATCCCGGGCTCAGAGGTCGCTCCAGACGTGGCACGAACAATGCACGAGAATGACGCAGTAATCGAGTTGACCTCTACGTTTATCGGTTCGAATCAGGCTCGCCGTGACGCCAATGCCAGAGGAGTGCGCTATCTAGCGATGCCTGGCATCACTCGCCAGACGTTGCGAGCTGACGGGCCACTAGGCGTCAACTTTGATGAACTTCGCCAGTCGGCTGAAGAAATTGGTGAATTGTGGACGCAAGCGTCCGAATTCCGACTCACCACCCCGGCTGGAACCGACCTCCGCGGATCCATCTTGGGTAGGCCAGGTCGGGTACTTCATGGAATCTGCAGAACATCAGGTTCTTACATGGCACCACCCGATATCGAAGCGGGCACAGCCCCGGTCGAGGGCACAACTTGTGGTGTAGCCGTTATCGATGCGGACCTTTTGTTTATGGGCGTCGGCCCGATCGCGGAGCCCGTCGTGCTCACCTTTGATGAGGGCCAGCTGGTCTCGGCCCAGGGGCCTGAAAGCCACCGCCTCACCAATATGATCGAGCGATGCGATGACGATCTAATGACCAACTTCGCCGAGGTTTCTCTTGGCCTCAACCCGGCGGGACATGTGTGCGATGTCGCGATGGAAACCGAGTCGGCACTCGGGACAGCACACATCGCACTCGGAAACTCGATCGCTTACGGCGGCCTCGTCGCAGCCAGGGCGCACCTTGATTGTGTCATGCGCGACGCCCTGCTAACGCTCGACTCCGTTCCCGTTCCAGCGAGGGCGATCATGGGTGCGCCATCAACTCCAAGAGATACCCGATGACCGAATTCCCACCGGCTCTGGGCCACTACCAGCAGTACACCGTCGCCCAAGGCCGAACGGTGCACATCGCCGGCCAAGTCTCGGTCGATGCCACGGGAACAGTCTGCGGGATCAACAACCCGACCACTCAAGCCACCTAGGTGGCAAATAATCTCGCTGCTGTCTTAGCAGAAGCTGGACTGGCACCAAGCGCCGTAGTGTCCGTCCGCGTTTATGCCATCAACGAAGACGCCGCCGGAGCATGGGCCAAGGTACGAAAGGCCCTGTTGCCGACGAACCCGCCCGCGAGCACGCTGGTGTATGTCGCAGGACTGGCAAGGCCAGAGTTTCTCCTTGAGGTCGAGGCTTTCGCCTCGGCATTACCCTCCTCCGTCAACCGGGCATCTCGATGACTGGCTTGATTGTCTTACCCGATTCAGCGTCTTGGACTGCTTCGTTAATCTCGTTCAGCGGGTAGGTCTTGATCAGACGATCGAACGGGAACCGACCTTGGGACCACAGATCTATGAGTTTGGGGATAAAGAGTTGCGCCCGAGCGTCTCCACCGATAATGCCGCGCACGAATCGCCCAAACAGCACGCTGTGAAAGTCGAATGTTAGTTCAGTACCCGGCGATGGAACTCCTATAAGGCCGCATGTCCCCAGCACGGTCAGAACCTCGACTGCTTGGCGTGCAACGGCAGGCACAGCGGTTGTTTCGAGCGAATAGTCGACCCCTCGACCTTCCGTAAGTTCGAGAATCGTCTCTACTGGATTGTTTTCACCAGCATGTACGACGTTTGTTGCACCCAGCTCCAAAGCCAGCGAAAGGCGGTCGGCATGAACATCAATACCTATGATTCTTGTACATCCAACGACCTGAGCTGCCATCACTGCACTAAGACCTACTGCCCC
>JASMKJ010000452.1 GCA_030749275.1 Acidimicrobiales bacterium | reverse complement strand
ACGACGAGGTCGGTGTTCGTCACGTTGTGGATTAAAGGCACATGTTTGTCACCTATGCCTTGAATGTTGTGGTCTCCGAATCCGTTGTAAAGCATCGTCGGCACCTCGAGTGCCTCTACAGCAACAATTCGGGCGTTGTGTCTGTCCTTGAGGTAGTCGCCCGCCCCGAGAGTGCCAGCTGAGCCAGAAGCTGAAACAAAAGCAGCCAATTGTGCCGGGCGGGTAGACGTCGCGTGGAGGAAAACTGATTCAAGGGCGGGTCCGGTAACCGCGTAATGGCCAAGATGGTTTGAGAATTCGCTGAACTGGTTGAGAATCACGTTGGAGCGGTCACTCTCAAGTCTTGCGCATTCGTCATAAATTTCTTTGACGTTGGCTTCTGTCCCAGGAGTACGGATTACGTCTTCGGGATGATCGATCCAACGATCCAGCCACTCAAATCGCTCCCGGCTCATCCCTTCGGGCAGGACAGCTACACCCCGGCAGCCCATTATTTTGGAGATCGCTACACCGCCTCTCGCGTAGTTGCCTGTAGACGGCCACACTGCTCGGTTGGTCGTCGGATCGAATCGCCCTGTAACTAGGCGTGCCACGAGACAGGAGTAGGCGGCCAGCACTTTATGGGCGGCGATCATTGGGAATCGATTTCCCAAAGCAACAACGATTCGCGCGTCGATTCCAGTCAGCTCCGATGGCAATTCGATGTGATCAGGTGTTGTTGCTGGAGTTGATTGTGTGGTCGAGTTGAACCAGTGAACCCGAAATAGATTTAGGGGATCAGCGGAGCTGGCATCGACACCCTGCAAAGCCTCGATTAGGTCGGAGTCAAACGTAGAAGGGTCCCTGAGTTGGCTAAACCGGGGCAAGACAATGTTTCGTTCACGAAAGCGTGTCACGGCGTTCGCAAAGGCCTGCTTGCCCGAGGGATCGAATTCGGCGAAAACCGCCAATGAACGAGGCATTCTCCCAAGATAGACCTATGAGTCTCTAATTAGTCAACACAGGGGTCCAACAACGATGTCAAACTGTCCGCAATGACTGATCCCGTTGATCTGTTGATCAAAAACGCATGGTTAGTCGCGACAATGGATGACCAACGCCGAGAGATAGCAGGAGGGTGGGTTGCAATCTCCAATGGCTACATAGAGGCGCTAGGTGCCGACACCGAAGTAGCTCCAACGGCTCAAAGGTCAATCGATGCGTCGGGATGCTTAGTAACACCGGGCTTAATTAATACGCATCACCATCTGTTTCAGAACCTCACCCGTGCTTATCGGCCAATGACCGCAGCGCCCTTATTTGGATGGCTCCAGTCGCTATACCCCCTTTGGACTAGCTCGATAGATGAAGAAGCTGTGTACCTTGCTGCGTGGGTGGGCTTGGCGGAATTAGCCATGTCCGGCTGCACGACTACAACTGATCACCATTATCTCCACCCCGCTCGAGCAGGTGACCTGTTGGCTGCAGAAATCCAAGCGGCAATTGATCTCTCCATGAGGTTCCATCCGACCTACGGGTCTATGAGTCTGTCTGTCAAAGACGGGGGGTTACCGCCCGACGATGCGGTTCGTGAAGAAGACGACATCCTTGCCGA
The DNA here is from genome assembly GCA_030749275.1 of Acidimicrobiales bacterium. Taxonomy (GTDB): domain Bacteria; phylum Actinomycetota; class Acidimicrobiia; order Acidimicrobiales; family Poriferisodalaceae; genus UBA6944. Next base: position 1,192 of record JASMKJ010000452.1, on the reverse strand, counting down.
AAGCAAAAGACAAGTAGAGCGATGGCATGACCCTGGTTTTGGTTCAATGATCAAAGTGGCACTTGCTCCGTGCTCACCGTTCACTGTCACTCCCGATTTGATGCGACGAACAGCTGAACTGGCTGAACAATTAGATGTGCGACTCCACACTCACTTGGCTGAAAACGTCGAAGATGATGAATTCTCAATGGCGCAATTCGGCCAACGTCCCGTGGAGTTGTTCGAAGACGTGGGCTGGCTTAATGACCGAAGTTGGGGAGCACACGTTGTTCGCCCGAACGGTGATGAGATAGCGCGTTTAGGGGCCGCCGGTGTGGGAGTTGCTCATTGCCCAAGCTCCAACATGATCCTGTCATCAGGGATTGCGCCCGTCGTGGAGATGCGAAAAGCAGGATGCCCGGTGGGCTTGGGTTGTGACGGTTCGTCATCAGCCGATTCGGCTTCTTTGTGGCAGGAGGCACGATTGGCGATGCTCCAAGGCAAGTTGGTTTCCGGCGCCGATCAAATGGACGCGCGAACCGCACTGGAAATAGCAACTCGCGGGGGCGCAGCATGTCTAGGACGTGTCGGAGAAATTGGGGAACTGTCAGTCGGAGCAGTTGGCGATGTGGCCGTATGGAAACTTGATGGCCCCCAATTCGCTGGTGTAGTTGATGACCCTGTTGAAGGATGGTTGAGGTGCGGTCCCGTCGGTGCCTCGGACGTGTTCGTCCACGGTCGAGCGATTGTCGAAAATGGATTTCTGGTCAACTCCGATTTAGACGAAATTCTCACTAGACACGGTCAAGCTGCCCAGCGTTTCCAGCCTGAAAGATGACAAAGCCAAGACTCCTTGTTCGATCACTAAAATCGGAATTGACGACCTTCCCGGCGTAGGCTCCCGAAATGGGGCAGTCCCGGGTGTTTGCTGAACACAACTCAGAGGTTGTTGCTGACGCGCAAGGTCGAATTGCTCACCGGTCTTTGCATGAGCACACCGAGCGTCTCGTCCCGCGGATGTATGAAGTCGCCGATGGGGTGTGGTGCCTGGTCGGGAATGGCCTCTCGAACCAGACGTTCATTCGGGCTCCGCAAGGTGTCATCGCGATCGACACTGGTGAATCTGTCGAAGAGATGCAAAGCGCAATGAAACAATTGCGTCTCTTCTGCCAAGAACCCGTCGTTGCTGTCGTCTACACCCATTTTCATTATG
>JASMKJ010000451.1 GCA_030749275.1 Acidimicrobiales bacterium | reverse complement strand
CGACAGGTACGGATTCTTAGCCATAGGTCCCATCATTGAGCCTCGAGCCGCTTGATATTCATAGTGGCAAGCCAACGCACCTTCGCATATGCCTACAACCGCCGCGCTGAGTGCTACCGGGAAAATCGCTGACCAAGGCATTCGATACAAGGCCTCATCGCGACCCGCCTCTGTTGCGGCGGTACCATCGAAAACCTTTGTGGCGTTGAGTACCCGGTACTCGGGTACGAACGCAGCATCGACAATGATGTCTTTGCTTCCGGTGCCTCTTAAGCCCATTACGTTCCAGGAATCTTCCACTATTTCGTAGTCGGAGCGCGGCAACAGGAAGTGGTACATCTGAGGGAGCCCATCGACGAGGCCTTCTCCTTCTACCAAACCACCCAGCACTATCCAATCGCAGCTGTCTGTCCCTGAAGAGAACTCCCATTGGCCACTGAAAATGAAGCCGTCGTCCACTTGTTTAGCGATGCCGTTGGGTGCGTAAGGAGATGCGACCCAAGTGTCAGGGTCTTGACCCCAGACCTCTTGGAGAACCCGTTGGTCGTTGAAAGCCATTTCCCAAGGGTGAACCCCAATGACGCCAGCCACCCAACCCACCGCCGGGTCGGCGTTTGCTAAGGCCATCACGGCCTCTATGAATTCCGTAGGGTCCGACGCGTATCCTCCATGTTCAGGTGGTTGCAGCAGCCTGATCACCCCAGTGGCTTTCATACGTTGAGTGGTTTCGGCCGGTAGTTGGCCAAGTGCTTCGGCGGCGGAAGCTTGGCTCGCGAAATAGTCGTGTTCTTCTTGAATCTTTTCATTTACGCCATGTGACATTTGAAGCGTCCTAACCAAGTAGATAATCGATTACGACTCGTTCAAAGTCGTCTTTGCGTTCCACCTGAGCCCAATGACCGCAATTGGAGAAAACGTGAAGATCGGCGTTAGGCATTTGTCGGAACGGGAATAGAGCGCCCTCAAATGGCAACATTCGATCGTCGCGTCCCCAGGTGATCAGGGTTGGATGCTTGATTTCGTGTGCACGGGACCACAACGGTGTGGGATCTGGAAACTTGAAGAATGTGCCGAAAATCGCTCTGGTTGAGTCCATGACCCCTGGTTTCATTGCGTTTTCCATCCGCGCGTCAATGAGCTCGTCAGTTACCAACGCCTGATCTGACACCATCGTTTCAACCCAAGCGATCATTCGTTCCCGTGAGGGATCGCCCATGAATTCGATTAGGCGTTTCGTGCCTTCGTTGGGGCTCGGTCCAAATACATTGATGGCCAGCCCGCCAGGTCCCATCATGACCATCCGCTGAACTCGATCCGGATAGTTGAGAGCTACATGGCTGGCGACGTTCCCTCCCATGGAGTTCCCGAGAAGATGAGCTGAATCGAGTCCGATGCCTTCCATGAACCTCGCCACCGCGTCCGCGGCAACTGGCGGATACTGCTGATCATATTCGGGACTGCCGCTACCCCCGAAGCCTGGCATGTCGAGAATGATTGTCCTGAAGTGTTCGGCAAAAACGGGGAGATTTGCTCCAAAGTTTGTCCAGCCCGAAACCCCAGGACCGGACCCGTGAAGCAATATCAACGCGGGGCCTTCACCAGCTTCGTGGTAATGAAGCAGATAATCAGCTTCTAGGGTTCGACTTGTTTCATCGTAGGAATACATGTCTTCTTCAGCTTTCAGCCGGATGGAATGTCATCATATTCCCGAGACGAGTACCAATTTCATGCCAAATGAGTGGTTCGAGGCGAAAAGTGAATGTTATGAGTGAAAATTTGTATGACTACGAAGCGGATGTATTGGTCGTCGGAAGCGGAGCGGCGGGCTTCAGCGCGGCGATCAGTGCCAGCCTCAGCGGTGCCTCAGTGATTTTGTTCGAGGGAAACCAATACGTCGGCGGTACCACCGGCCTTTCAGGGGGGACCGCTTGGGTACCGAATAACACTTCAATGCGAAACCAAGGTGTCGACGACCCTAAAGAACACGCTTTGGAGTATTTGGCGCGTCTGGCAGCCCCGCAATATTTCTCGCCTGAGCACCCAACCCTAGGGCTGCCGCAAGATCAGTACGACTTGTTAGCGACTTTCTACGACCAGGGCGCCAGCGCCATAGACAGCTTGACCGAAGCTGGGGCGTTGGACCTAGTAGCAGAAGTGAGCGACACCGATCACTACATTCAATTCCCCGATTATGGAGCCCATCTACCCGAAAACAGGGCGCCACGTGGTAGACACCTTGCTCCTCGACGTGGTTCTGGGTTCATGATCCAACAACTTGAGCGTGGAGCCGCTGAGCAGGGGATAACTGTTCTGCTCGACCATCGTGTCCACGATGCCATTTTGAACGAACACGACGAAATTGTGGGCCTCGAGATCCGTGCCGGCCATCGGACTGTAATTGCTGCGGCTCGACACGGAGTTGTATTTGCTTCCGGAGGCTTTGGGCAAAACAGTGACCTTCTTCGTCGACACATACCCGGTCGAGTCTTCGGGAGTTGTGCAACGCCTCACGCGCAAGGCGACTTTGTTCGCATCGCTAACCGCCTAGGGGCATCGTTTGGTCAGATGGGTGGTGCCTGGTGGAAACAAGTCGTTGTTGAACCGGCCCTTCGTTCGCCTTCACCCCCGTCTCTTTGGATGCCTTTTGGGGACAGCATGATCCAAGTCGATCGGACGGGTCGGCGGGTCGTCAACGAAAAGGCTCCGTACCACGACCGGGGTCAGGTGCATCTCCACTACAGCGCGTCGTCCCGTGATTTCCCGAACACTTTGCTGTTCATGATTTGGGATCAAGTCGTCGCTGATTCTCCGCTCGATGTTCCGTTTCGTCCACCGGTGCCGCTTCAAGGTCAAGAACTCGATTACGTGATGGAGGCCCCCGACTTCGAAAGTCTTTCTGAACTAATAGACCAGCGACTAACTCAACTTGGCGATGCCGTTGGCGGAATTCGTCTTTCTGAGGAGTTCCCCCAAAATCTTCACGAGACGGTCCAGCGCTTTAATGGTTTCGCAGTCGAAGGAACCGACCATGACTTCCAGCGGGGGGCGACAATGATGGAGTTGGCGTGGAATCTGATGGAGCGCGATGAGACACCGAATCCGACCATGGCTCCTCTGTCCAGCACAGGCCCGTATTACGCGGCGATAGTGGGAGCCGGGGTATTGGACACCAACGGGGGTCCGCTTATCAATACGGAAGCTCAGATTCTTGGGTTTGACCTCCAGCCCGTGGCCGGGTTGTACGGGGCGGGTAACTGTGTCGCGACTCCGGCTGGTGCAGCGTATTGGGGTCCTGGTACGACCATCGGCTTGGCGTTGACTTACGGCTTCATCGCAGGTCGCAACGCTGCCGGGGAACCTCGAAAGAGCATGACCTCATAGTCTGAGACCGCCGATCTCGTCACAAAGGACCTGTGATATAAAGGCAGAGTCGGAGGGGAACAATGACTGATAGATGGGACACGATCGATCGATACGTGGTGATTTCTGCTGATACTCACGCGGGCGCCGATCTCTACGAGTACAAGGATTATCTGGAGTCTGAATGGCGTGACGATTTTGATGGATGGGCGTCGACCTACGAGAGTCCTTTTGACGACCTCGTTGACGCTACCGCTTCGCGAAATTGGGACAGTGACTATCGATTGGAGATCTTGGAGACCGATGGGATTGCGGCAGAGGTCGTTTTCCCGAACACCATTCCGCCGTTCTTCAACACTGTTCACACGCTGGCTGACCTCCCCGACACGCAAGAAGCTCTGGCTCCACGGGCAGCCGGGTTGCGCGCTCACAACCGTTGGCTAGTCGAGTTCTGTTCGAAAACCCCAGGACGTCGACTCGGCCTAATTCAGATCATGCCTCATGATATTGACGTAGCAGTTGCCGAAATCCAATGGGCAGCGTCAACAGGCGTCATCGGGGGTGTACTGATACCAGCCATCCCACCCAACCACCCGGTTGGGCCATGGTTTGACCCCAAATACGATCCAATCTGGGCAGTCTGTGAGGAACTCGGCTTACCGATCCACCAACATCCTGGGACAGGAGCACCGACGGTGGGAGCAGATCTCCCGGCAGCTCGGGCAGTGATGATGTTCGAATTTAGTGATTGGACGCGGCGAACTCTCAGCCATCTCATCTTGGGGGGTGTCTTTGAACGCTTCCCAGAGTTGAAAGCGGTGTGGACCGAACAGGGTCGTGGCATTCAGTGGGTACTCCCCGAACTTGGCCGCATGGATCCAACAGTTGCCGGAATCAAAGCAAGTAGCGTCAGTCGCACGATGCCCCTGTTCGCTTCGGAGGTGGTTCGGTCACTCTCGCTAACCCCGAGCGAATATTTCGCCCGGAATTGCTACATCGGAGCGAGCTTTATGCCCCGTCCGGAAGCCAAATATATCGATGCCGTAGGAGTTGATCGGATCATGTGGGGTTCGGATTTCCCCCACGAAGAAGGAACGACCCCTTACTCGCGCGAAGCCCTGCGTTCAACCTTTGCTGAGGTTCCCGAACAAAAATGCAGACAACTCTTCGCTGGTGTGGCGGCTGACGTGTACGGGTTCGACCTCGAAGCATTAACACCCGTGGCTCAAGAAATAGGACCCAAAGTCACAGAAATAGCGGAACCCCTCACAGCGGAGGAGCTGCCCCCTTCGAACTCTGGTGCGTTCGCCGGAGTTTTTAGTTTGTCAAAGACCCCATTGAACGTGGAATCTTCAACAGATAAGACCTAGCTGATAGGTAACAACGCTTTAGCTACGAGGGAACGTCGATCTTTAGAAGTTTCGCAGCGTTTCCTCTAAGAAACTTGGGCCATACTTCGTCCTTCAACGGCACGCTCTGCATGTCAGTCATAATCCGTTCAAGTGAGAGCCCCATCGGGAAGTATCCGGCATAAATGAGTTTGTCGGCACCTCGTGAGTTCGCGTAATCGATCACGGCTTTGGGGTAGTGCTTTGGGGCAAACGCAGAAGTCGAATAATAAAGATTCGGCCATTTCAACATCAGTTTGACTGCGAGTTCCTCCCACGGTTCGCAACCGTGCCGAGTTACAAAGACGAGTTCTGGAAAGTCGTACATGACTTGGTCGAGGCGTTCGACATGCTGTGGCCACATAGGGAAGCGCGGTCCGGGAACTCCCACACACGAAAAAATAGGTACATCAAGTTCTACACACTTGGCATAGATCGGATACATCAGAGCGTCATCGATCCCGACCTGAGGGTTGTAGCCGGCGTTAAAGGCTGTAAAGGCCCTCACCCCGAACTCCTCGTACTGACGGACCATGGAGCGGATTCCGTCCATGCCGCGGTTGGGGTCAACCCAGCCGGAACCGATGAATCGATCAGGATGGTCATGCAGAGCTTGACGACTGACCTCATCACCCACCCCGATTAGGCCGACTTCAACCCCGAAACGATCCATCTCATGCAACGTGACCGAAATCGGATCCTTACTTCCGTACAGTTCCTTGGGGACGTTCTTGAACATGTACTCGACCGGAAATTCGAAGTCGGTGGAGCCATCTTTTAGTTGCTTACGGATGAAGTCGTACTGAGAGAAGTCAGTAGCAGGGAACCCAATCATTGTGTCGACGATCCCAACGTCTGACGGCATTGTCATCGGTGTTCTCCTAGCCAGCGCTTTGGGCCAGGGCGGCGTGGAAGATTCCGCAGGAGGAATCGCGGGGAATTTCCTCGCGAGGCAGCGGCGTATCGATTTCTTCAGGGGTTGGGCCGTACTCATCTGCGATCGGCCGAAGTTTCGCCAAATCGAAGCCGTACAACTTCGCTGCGTTCTCTCCCAAAAGCAAACGTCGCGTTGATTCTGGAATATCCGAGAAGGTAAGTCGGAGCGATTCTAAGTTGTATGGGAAGGTCCCCTCATAGTGTGGATAGTCGTTGCCCCACAAGACCCGGTCGTCGCCAATTTGGTCGATTCCTTCCAGTTCGGACTTTCCAGGGAAGCTGGCTCCATACCAGCAGCACCGAGAAGCGGAAACGCTAGGGGGGTCATTGAGAACCCAACCTTCCTCGTATTTCATTTCGCCGATCGCACCATGCTTCATTCCCATGTGGATCCGGTCGAGCTGGTTGAGTAAAGGGCCAACCCAGGCGCAGCCCGATTCAGTCATGATGTAGCGGAGCCGCGGAAATCTCTCAAATATCCCACTCATGAGCAGATGCCGAAATCCTGATTGCGAATAAAAGATCACTTCAGTGATCCACAGCGCCTCCCCGACCATGCTTTCCTGATATTCGGGTGAACCTTGCCCCGAGTGCTGGTTGATTACCAGATCGTGGTCTTGTATAGCTGCAAAAACTTGATCCCACGCCGGATCGTAGATGGGCTTAACCCATTTGCAGTCGGGCGGAACGGTCGGGAGTAAAACTCCGCCGCGAAGTCCTGACTCGGCGATGAACTCTATGTCTTTTACTGCTTCGTCAAGATCGTTCGGCAAAATCAGGCCGACGCCTGCTCGCCGATCAGGGTCCTCCGCACAAAAATCGACGAGCCAGCGGTTGTGAGCCCGGATACCCGCGAGATACAACTCGTACTCTTCGTCAGATGGAGGATGCGCTGTCACGACGCTCTTGTTGTAAAACGGGGGGACGGTGTTCGGGAAGACAACTTCGCCAACCACGCCTTGAGAGTTTTGGTCAGCATTTCGGAGATCTAAATCCCAGTTTCTGAGTTTTTTCGAACCGTAGTGTTCTTCGGAAGGGTTCACATACCCACCCCTCCATTCATCGAACTGTTCGCGATATTTGGGGTCCAGGTATTCGCGGTATTGAGAATGGCTTCCACCGGCGTGGGTATCAGCTGTGATGAGTATGTAGGGCTCGTTAGTCATAATGTTTTTTGGGTCTAGAGGTACAGGAGTAAGTCTTACAGAATCAGATGGCCTCTGTAGGTCGTTTCGCTCATTGAAACCATAGGCAAGGCCATTTCGGTCAATTTGTCGCGAGTCAGCTTGTTTCGCCTTCGACGGGTGCAGGCTGCGCATCCAACGTTGGTTCTTTGGGGAGTTGAAGAACACGTTCGGCAAGATGATTTCGTTGAATTTCGTCTGTTCCGCCGGCTATCGAAATTGCCGGTGAACTCAAGAAGAAATGATGGAACTGCGTCGAGGCTGCATCTTCGTCCGCGAGCATGCCATGAGCCCCCTGGGTTTCCAATCCCAGATCCCGCTGTTCACGCGTGATTTGAGAAACCGTCAGCTTTGACATAGGACCCTCAAACCCGGGTAGGGGAGTTCCTTGGCGGCGGGAGGCACGGACGCGCTGGTTTGTGTATCCCATCAGTTTCCGCCAGGTATGTAGCCGGGCGCGCTGAGCGCGAGTCAAATGAGGATCGCCATGGCCGTGTTCGTCGACTAACTCTGCGATCAGTTGATTCGCTCCTCGACCCTGCGCGGCGGCCGAACGGCGAGCCCGTTCTCGTTCTTGAAGTTGGGCACAGGTTTGAGTTAGGTCAACTTTGCCGAATGGCCCCCCTTCATGAGCTTCGGGGTTATAAGAGTTCTTCTCCAGTGCGAGAAACGTCCGAGTGATCGCCCAGCCGTCCTCTCGGACCCCCAGGACGTTGTCAGCTGGTATCCGCGCTTCGTCAAAGAAGACCTGGTTGAAGCTGCTGGTACCGGTCATGGTGCGCAGCGGTCTGACCTCAATCCCCGGCTGGTCCCTCTCAATAAGAAAGAATGTCAACCCTTGGTGCTTCGGTGCGTCGCGATCGGTGCGAGCGAGGAGCATCCCATAGTCCACTTCACCAGCTCTCGAAGTCCAAATTTTCGAGCCGTTAATCACCCACTCGTCACCGTCGAGAGTGGCAGTAGTGGTGACCCCAGCAAGGTCCGACCCAGCTTCCGGTTCGCTGAGCATTTGACAAAACGTGTCTCCCTTCCAAGCCATAGCAGGTAGGAATCTGCGCATCTGGTCATCTGTGCCATGTCGAAACAACATTGGAGCGAGCAGGCTCGGACCGATGCCCGAAGGGGGAGGGAGCGCTCCAATTCTTCTCCGTTCCTCCCGCACCGACTTGACGTCGGTTCGATCCATGCCCCGTCCGAACCAATCGGTAGGCCAGCCCGGATAACCCCAACCTGAATTCGCGAGAAGTTCGAACCAGTCCCCAACTAGACGTTCGGGATCCCAATTCTTCTGGTACCAACCTTCGGCTTCGCTCCGCACACCTGCTGCCACAGGTGTCGACGCTAGCGCCCGTAACCGTTGGGGGCCACGTTGTGAACCTAGAGCCGGGTGCACACCTGTCTTGTGTGCTGTTGCAGCCTGTGACTTTCGCAAATATGCCTGCTCAGTTCATGCTTGGCTTCAAGAAGTTGAGGATCCTTGGCAGGATCACTGACAAATGATCAGAAATCAGATGGCCGTTGGAAGCCACCGAGCGCTTGTTGTAGGAATCGTCCAGCAGCCAATGTGGTGCGGTCCTCAAGAAATGGACCCGCTATTTGAACGCCGACTGGCTTTGAGTCGATTTGACCGATTGGCACAACAGTTGCGGGAAGCCAAGAGACTCCGGTGAGGCCCATCCACTTGAGCTGGTCTGTATAGGGCCGTTGTTGTTCATCTACTTGGATTGTTCGACCAGTGAAAGGACTTGAATGGTCGTGTCGAATTGCCTCAGTCAGAGTCACGGGAAGCAAAACCACGTCAAAGCTGTTGAAAAACTCTCGCCATCGGTTCCTCTGCTGCAAACGGCGTTCGTGCCAACTCAGCCACTCGCGATGCCGCATCGAGGCGTACCAAATACCCAGCTCGCCTTGAGGCTCGTCGTTGCTAGCAGCTTGTTCTTCGATTTCCGAAAGCGTCCACGAACCCGCTTCTGCTGCTGAAAGAAGATGTCTGAAAGTATCGACGGCCTTCTCGAAGGTGAAGCCAGGTCGAGCTTCGTAATCAACCTTCGCACCAGCTTCCTCGAACGCTGCAGCGGCCCGAAGCAAAAGATTTCGGTACTCGGCGCTGACTGGGGCTGCCTCCTCGTCGATCCACACCGCGACCCGAAAGTCAGCAATGTTCGCGTGACGAGCCGGTGGTAGGGCAAGCGAGTACGCAACTTGGTTCCATTCATCAGGGCCGGCCAAAAGGTCGAGAGCTAGCTCTAAATCATCGACATCTCTCGCCATAGGTCCCGCCACCGCGATGTCGGCTTGACTGAGAGTTCCGGGCATCCCCGGAATTTGCCCTAGTGCCGATACGACTCCGTAGCTCGGTTTGTGACCACACACACCAGACCAGTGACAAGGGATACGAATGGAGCCTCCGATGTCTGATCCCAACTCCAGTGGGGTGTAGCCAGCAGCTAGAGCCGCTCCGGAGCCACCTGAAGAGCCACCAGGTGTGCATTCAATATCGTAAGGATTCGCCGTGGTCCCGTACACCTTGTTGTAAGACTGAAGATCACCCGCCCAAATGGGGAGATTGGTCTTCCCATAAACAATTGCTCCAGCGGCCTTGTATCGAGCGACTGGATCGGCGTCCTTGTCCGGCACAAAATCTGCCAACTCGGGCGCGCCAGAAGTAGTGATCAGACCCTCGGTCTGAAAGCTGTCCTTAATAGTTATCGGCACACCATGAAGTGGGCCCAACTCGTCGCCCCGAACCACGGCCTGATCTGCTTGATCTGCCGCAGCTAAGGCCCGCTCGGGATCCAAAGCAACGACAGCGTTAATGGGACCATCGAGACGGTCAACCCGATTTAATGCCGCTTCAAGCAGCTCTCGACTTGAAACTTCCCGAGAAGCAATCGACGCTGCTGTCTCCAGTGTCGTGCTGTAACTGTGATCACTCATTGTGTCCTCCGCTGTGCGTCGATCATTGCCCATCACGTTAACGGGTGACGCCACTACGCAAGGCAGAAAATTTCGAATCCCGATGTCAACGAAACTAGGTCTGGTTTTTCCCAACGAAATAGTGAATGATCTTGTGATCAATAGGGGGACAAAATGATGTTGGAGCCGTATCGGGTCCTGGATTTAACTGACGAACGAGGCCAACTAGCGGGCATGATGCTTGCCGACCTAGGAGCTGAGGTCATTCTGGTTGAACCGCCAACAGGATCCCGTTCGCGTGCAGTCGGCCCATTTGTGGAGGGACGCGAAGACGACCCGGAAGCTTCACTGTGGTTTTGGTCATACAACCGCGGCAAGCGAAGCATCACGCTGGACCTAGATTCCGAAGAGGGGCAATCTCGTTTAAAAGCTCTCGTTGAAGGAGCTGATGTCATTATCGAATCCTCTGACGTGGGCACAATGGCTCGTCGGGGACTTAGCTACGAGGAACTCTCGGCGCTCAACCCCCAAATAGTTTTCACCTCCATTTCTGCATATGGTCAAAACGGTCCAAAGGCGTCCTGGTTAGCCACGGACCTAACCGTCGCCGCCGCGGGAATGCAAATGAATCTGCAAGGAGACGATGACCGAGCGCCCCTGCGCATCCCACTTGACCAGTCTTTCCTTCATGCATCAGCTGAGGCAGGTGCCGCGACCCTAATTGCGCTGCATGAACGGAACCGATCTGGCGAAGGCCAACACGTTGACGTATCAGCGCAACAGGCGCTTACCTGCGCCGTGCAGTCGACCTCTTTAGCTCATCTATACAACGCTCAAGAAGCGGGGCGTCTAAGCGGGGGAGCCAAACTGGGTCCATTCAAGATCCGGCTCCGGTCACCAGCTGCCGATGGTTACGTCTCGACGACCATCTTGTTCGGAGAAGCGATCGGTCCGTTTGGTCAGCGTCTCTTTGAATGGATCCATGCAGAAGGGGAATGCGAAGACAGCGACCTAGAGATCGAATGGATCGACTTTGTTGCCGGAGTCATGAGCGGACAAATTCCCATGGGGGAGTACGACCGGATTCAAGACGTGGCGGCAGAGTTCACTTCCAAGCGACAAAAAAGGGACCTTCTCAAGGAGGCCCTAGAGCGGCGACTCTTGATCGTGCCCATTGCCACCGTGGGAGACGTCGCAGAAGAGCCACATTACGACGAACGAGACTTTTGGCGTGAAATCGATATCCCCGGCCATGGAAAGGTCTCCTTCCCTGGCCCCTCGGCGAAAATGTCGGCGACGCCGATGATCATCGATCAACCCCCTCCCTCCTTGGGAGAGGCCAACGCTGAGTTCGAGGACGAAATGGCACGCTCCTTGCCAGCCAACGCAGCGAAAACATCTTCGGACGGAACCGCACTACCCCTTTCGGACGTCAACGTGTTGGATTTGCAGTGGGTGATGGCGGGACCGGCGTCAACGAGAGTTCTTGCCGACTGGGGTGCAACTGTGGTGCGCATCGAATCCTCGAACAAGATTGAAACAGCCCGCACCATCCAGCCCTTTCTCAATGACGAAGGGGGAGCTGACAACGGCGGCTTATATCAAAACATGAACGCGGGAAAGATGGGTCTTGCCCTAGACATGTCGAAACCCGAGGCGAGGGAAGTGATTCTCGACCTCGTGAAATGGGCTGACGTTGTCTGCGAATCATTTTCGCCTAAAGCCATGCAGAACTGGGGACTGGGCTATCAAGACCTAAAAAAGGTCAACCCCTCAATCATCATGACTAGTAGTTGCCTATTTGGTCAGGACGGACCGCTGTCAAGTTTGGCGGGCTTTGGCACTATGGGCGCTTCAATGTCAGGGTTCTACGCAATGACGGGATGGCCAGACAGAGACCCCGCCGGGGTGATGGGCGCCTACACCGACTACGTATCGCCACGATTTCTCACGGCGGCAATCTTGGCTGCACTTGACCATCGTGACCGGACCGGCGAAGGCCAGTATGTCGATCTCTCCCAAGCCGAATCGGCAATGCACTTCATGACGCCAGCGGTGCTTGACTACCGAATCAACGGTCGGGAACCCGAACCGGTAGGCAACGACCACCCATTGATGTATCCCCACGGAAACTATGCCGCTGAAGGTGAAGACAAATGGGTTGCCATAGCTTGCGAAGACGATGACCAGTGGAGAGCGATCTGCCAACTTATGGCTCTCCCGGACCAGCTTGTCGACCTGGGAGTTGAACAGCGACGCGGACAGCAAGAAGAAATTGATGCTGAGATTTCTGCTTGGACCTCCCAGCGTTCGGGCGCGGACGCACAAGAGGCGCTTCAACAAGCGGGCGTGACGGCACACCGGCTGCAGATGTCGGAGGCCCTCGCTGAGGACCCCCAGCTTGAACACCGACGACACTTTCGTCACGTCAACCACATGACGAACGAAAAAATGTGGGTTGAAGGCACCCGTTTCGTTATGAGCAGATCAAGTGATGACATCACCGACGCGGGTCCTAGCTACGGTCAGCACACTTTCGAAGTTCTAGAGGGACTCCTAGGGTATGACGCCGACCGCGTCGCTGAATTAGCTGTTGCAGGGGTACTTGAGTAACGACCGTTATGTCCTATGGCGGAGTTTCTGAAGCTGCTTGACCTGTCATTCCCCGGTAATTTCGGTCAATGAACCATCGTTGGTAGTCGCCGTAGGTAGTTGACTCGTAGCGACTTGGCGTTTCCGGAGACACGGTTGTTGGAACGGGCTCAATGACGGCGTCGTCGCGGGCACCGAAAAAGAACGGCACCGCATAGCGATCAACATCAGAAAGGTTGCTTGCTCTGTGGGCGGTAGACAAATACTTCCCGTTGGTCCAACGCTTCAACATGTCCCCGCTGTTTACGATGAAGGAGCAGGGCACTGCCGGCGGTTGGATCCAGTCGTATCCGGCTGGACGGACCTCAAGACCGGGAATGTCGTTTGCTGGTAAGAACGTGAAAATAGAACTATCTGTGTGTGGGGCTAAACCCCACTCATTGTCGCTGTAGTCCATAACCGGATAGTGAGACATCCTCAATGTCACGCTCGGGATGTCAAAGTCGTCGGTAAAGAATCCAGAATCAAGGTCAAGTGAGAGCGCCAGCAGCGGCAACAAGGACATCGCGAGCCGTTGCATCGACTCGATGTAGGAGGTTGTTAGCTCCTTGAAGCCGTCGATATCGGGATATTGGTTTGCCTCGCGGTATCCACCTTCATGTATGAAGAACGCTTCGTTTTGGTTTGGTTTGCGTACCTCTCCTGCTATCTCACTCGCGTACGAAGTGCCTGCGCCCATCCCCAGATATCCGCCATGGGTCCGGTCCATGGTGATGGCCTCTTTTTGTGGTTGAGGCAACGCATGCAGGTTGCGTGTCGCATCGTAGATATCTTCAATCAGTTCCCAAGGCACCCCATGGTTGATGACAGAGAAAAAGCCGATCTCTTCAAGAGCTCGACCCAGTTCGTCTGCCAGCGTCGCGATGCCGGAGTCATCACCGTCAAGTAGGGGTTGAAGATCAAGTACGGGAATTATGTCGGTGGAAGTAGCGCTCGATGACACGGGTCCCCCTTCAAACTGTCGCGCAAGGGTAGGGCATACAACATTGAGGGGTCTCCAAGTATCTACTCAAGCCGGATCGATCGTCACTTCTCGTTCAGCGAACTTCCAGCCCTCATCGGTTCGGAGCAAACGGTCCCGGTAAACGCCCGTAGCTCGGAATTGGGCTGAATCACCCTGACCGGCGCTAAAGGCATTCAGATAGCACTCCATAGTCGCGGTATCGCCGTCTCCTTCAATGACGAGATTCCAATTCCAGTGTCGAGCGCGGCCTTGATTGATTTCAAAATGTGTTTCGGCGTATGAGCGAAGCGCATCCTGGCCTTCATGTTTTCCGCCCAAGGGAGCGCCGTCAGGAAGGCCCACGCAACTGAACGTGCCATCGGGTGTAAATGTGTTTACCCACTTGTCGATGTGACCGAAATCGACGGCAAAGTTGTACCTAGCTAGTAGCTGTCGAATTTCTTCATAGTCACCTGGTTCTAGCGCCATCAATGCACCTCCGTTTCACTCCCACGTTAGGGGCTTCAAGCACGGCGTGTCACCCGGCCCCTAGTCCATGAAGATCAGCTGAGATTTCGCCGACCTGGATCCGTAGTTGCTTCAAGACACTGATGCCATCCTTTCGTGCTTTCCACTCGCGTCGCTTCATGCGTTCCAAGCGGTCGCAAATGGAACCGAGCATCCTTTCGATGTCTCTAGGGTCAAATGTGTGTGCTGTCGGGTCACCGAGGTGCACAGCTGTATCTCGCAAACGCGACCGGAGAACGTCCAGAAGATGTTGGTTCTCTTCTCGCGCTGAAGCTGGAACCCGAGGTAACAGAGTCCGGAAGAAATACTCGATGTCTGCAGGCGTGAGCCGCGATAGCTCAAGACCTGCGATGTGTTCTGATCTGTTCATGTTCCGGCCTTAGAACCGCTTAACGGATCTCCTTAGCGACTCTATTCGCCGCGTCGATCCCCGAGGTAAACGCACCTTCAACTTTTGGTCCATTGAACGCTTCGCCGGCTATCACCAGTGACGGCTTTGTTCCCCAGGACGCGGACGACTCAGGGAGTACTTCTACGGGACCGGCGTAACGCCATCTGGTGATCGAATGATCCGCAACGTCCAAGCCCTCGACCCAACTCTTGGTTTTCTCGATGGCGAAGTCGATGACGGCTTCATCAGACTGATCCCACAGAGCGAGACTCGCGTCGTTAGAGAGGTGAATCGTGATAGCTGGAACCGAACTGACGCCTTTCTCGCAATTGTCGGTGATGAAAGCCAGGTCTTGATCGTCTAAGAGCTGTATGCCTCCACCCGGCGGCATTCCAGCTGGTGGGCTGTGTAAGACCAACAGGACTGCAATCGTTCGCTTGTATTGGATTGCCTCGAGTCGACTCATGAGGTCAGGTGGAGGTTCCAGACCAGAATCTCGAGCGAGGGAGATGCTCACTGGAATCGGGGGAGTCAAAATTATTCCCGAAGTGGAGAGTTGACCAAGGTCGGTCACCGGTGACTCCACATGCAGTGCGGCTCCGGACTTGCGTAAGAGCCACGCGGCCAAAGCGGTCATATCAGGAACCCCTCGCCATCTCTCGTAACCGTCGGGGGTTTCCCCGAAGCCGCGGGTCCAGACTTCCGCAGCACCATCAGTTTCGGCAGCTTCGACCAAGGTTCGGAATTCGTTTCCTCGAGTCGTGAAGAATTGTGCACCGTGATCAAACACGGCTTCACCGAACCGAAATCGAGCCATCCTTCCGCCGACGTTTGAGTCGATTTCATACACGTCGGCGAGTATTCCCAATTGGCTCAGCCGGTATGCCGCGGCCGCCCCAGTAATACCCGCCCCAATAATTGCGACGTTAGTTGAGGAATTCGACATGAATTGAACTTACCTCGCCGACGATGAAAGTTCGTTGGTACGGTGCAACCCACCTGCCAATCCGAAAGGAACCCGATGAAAGCGTGGCGTTTGAAGGAACTAGGTGACCCATGGGATGTTCTTTCCCTCGACGACGTCGAATCCCCGTCACCGGGAGTCGGCGAAGCACGAGTAGCGGTATCGGCTAGCGATCTGAACTTCGCCGACATTCTTCAATGTCAAGGTCAATATCAAGTCAGGCTTGACCCGCCTTTCACACCCGGAATGAGTGTCGCCGGCACTGTGGTGGAGGTGGGACCCGACTGTGAACTTCAGACGGGCGACCGTGTGTTGGGGATGACGGCTTCGGGATGGGGGGGATACGCCGAAGAAGCTTTGGTGCGCGGCCCTGAAATGCGAATTGTCCCAGACAACGTTTCGCTCCCGGCCGCTGCGGCAATGAATGTGATTTATGGGACTGGTTGGACTGCACTTCATCGGCGCGGACAGATGCAGCCGGGTGAAACGGTGCTGGTTCTCGCGGCGGCTGGTGGTGTTGGTTCCGCTGCGGTGCAAATGGCAAAGGCCCATGGTTGCACCGTCATCGCGGCGGCTGGCGGAAGCGAAAAAGTCGATGTGTGTAGATCACTTGGGGCAGATGTAGTCGTTGATTACAACTCAGAAGATCTGTACGAGAAGGTAATGGAGGCCACTTCGGGAGCAGGCTGCGATCTCATATATGACCCAGTGGGTGGTGAGTACTTCGATGTTGCAAGACGTCTGGTGGCATGGGAAGGACGATTATTAGTAGTGGGATTCGCGAGTGGTGACATTCCCAGTGCCCCAGCAAACCATGTTCTAGTGAAGAACTACTCGGTTGTGGGGGTCCACATGGGTGGATACAAGGGTCGCATGGATGACGTGCTTGACGAGTGTTATGAGGAACTTTGGGAACTAGTAGCGACGGGCGCTTTGGAACCCCTTGTGAGCAAAGAGTTATCTCTCGAAAACCTGATGGAGGGTTTGATCGACTTGTCGACACGAAAGACAA
>JASMKJ010000450.1 GCA_030749275.1 Acidimicrobiales bacterium | reverse complement strand
AATCTACGACTCTTGTGTCAAATTCGACAGGTTCAAATCGTGCAAGTGATCTAGTTTCGAAAGTAACTCCCTCGAGTTCGGCGATTCGTTGAACACGCTCGGCTAGCTGGTGTTCAGCTCGCTGCAGCGAACTTTCATCTGTGTTTCGTCATTCATCGGTCATAGTTGCATGCGCTGGAATGACATTTACGAGATTCGGATGCACGGTTAGCGACCCGACTGTTGCAACCTGGGTCCCCCCTATCTCAGTCGCAATCGCTCGTGCGGTCATTGCCACTTCAGCGGCCACTGCCATGGGGTCTCGACGCAAATTCATGGGAGTCGTGCCTGCATGGTTGGACTGCCCGACAAATTTCAGTTCCGTCCAAGAAATTCCCTGTACTCCTTCAACCACCCCAATTTGGATACGTTCGTTGTCCAACACGGGGCCTTGTTCAATATGCAGTTCCACAAAGGCATGCGGGATGACTCCCGGGCAAGGAACTGCTCCTCGGTAACCAATCCGATCAAGTTCATCTCCAACGACTGTGCCATCCGCTCCCGCTACTTCGAGAACGGCTTCGACACTCATCCCTCCCACATAGGCCAGGCTTCCCATCATGTCTGGCGGGTAACGAGATCCTTCTTCGTTGGAGAAGAAAGCGACTGCTAACGGGCGCTTCAGATTCATACCAGCGGCGAGTGTCGCTTCAATTACTTCGAGGCCGGCCAAAACGCCAAGATTGCCGTCGTAACGGCCGCCAGTTCCGACCGTATCTATGTGTGAACCGGCCATGACCGCTCCAGCGGCACCATCAATGCTTGTGGAGGCCACAACGTTTCCAACAGCATCAATGCTGACGGTTAAACCAAGATCGCGCATCCAGGTGACCACTAAATCACGTCCTTCGCGATCCGCGTCTGTGAACGCCAACCTAGAGCAACCTTGAGTCCCTTCAATTGCACCAATTTGTGCAAGTTCCCCGATACGCGCAAGGAGACGGTTGCTGTTAATCGCGATCGACGGGCCAGATGGCAACTCCATGTATTTATTGAACCCGATTCAGTCACAAAATAGCTAGTGATTCCTGTCAGAGTGATATTTCGTTAGTGTGCACTGACTAGTACAACACTGGAGATCACGTGACTCGACCAGCGCTATACCTTCAAGATGCCCACGCTATTTCTGAAGGAATTGAATTCTCGAAATACGCTGAGGCGCAGGGTTTTGATGCTGTTTGGCAAGCGGATTCTCGGTTGGTTCGAGAAGCGTCGGTGCCTATGGCTGCATTTGCAGCGTCTACCAACCGAATTAAAATCGGGTCAGGGGTCGTTGATGTTTGGACTCGAAACCCTGCTCGCCTCGCGTCAATGTTCGCAACGCTTGACGATTTAGCGCCTGATCGGATTTTGTGTGGCTTGGGTGCCTGGTGGGACCCACTAGCGGCAAAGGTCGGGATATCGCGCGCACGTCCGTTGAAAGTCATGCGTGAAGTAGTTGAGGTGGTACGAGCTCTCCTAGCCAACGAGACCGTCAGCTTCGACGGAGAATTTGTCCAGCTTGACGGAGTTGAACTGGATTACGTGTACCAGGAACGCAAGCCGAAAAATGTGCCCATTTATATCGGTGCAACCGGGATGAAGATGATGGAACTGACCGGTGAAATCGCAGATGGAGTAGTACTTAACTACCTGGTTTCTCCTGACTACAACGCTAGGGCAATGGAAGCGTTGCACCAAGGAGCTGAAAGAAGTGGGCGTTCTGTAGACGATCTTGATCGTCCTCAGCTAGTTGTTTGCTCTGTGCACGAGGACCGAGACACCGCTCTGAGCATGGCAAGAAACATGGTTGCCCAATACCTTGGACAACAACCGCACATAATGGAGGCGTCTGGAGTCCCCAAATCGTTGCT